>JAJXXS010000127.1 GCA_021780975.1 Pseudomonadota bacterium | reverse complement strand
GATGAAAATCCTTTTCGTCGACAAGCACAGCGGCATCATCCAGTGGTCCACTGGACTGGCAGCAGGCTTTGCGACGCTGCACTGGGAAACCCGTCTGTTCGCCATCAATCGCGGTTCGCTGTGGTGGCGTCTACAGCGCAAGCTGGGGCTGGATGCTGCCCTGGCCAGCCAAGCGCTCGCACTGCGCCAGACCATCGACCTCTGGCAGCCACAGCTGGTGGCGTTCTTTTATCCGCTGCAGATTTCTTCACGCCTGGTCGAAGCGGCGCGCGCAGCGAAAGTCCGGCCCCAAATCATCGGCATGGTGGGAGACCGCTTTGGCGCTGACAAGGCCTCTGCCGCTGCCCTGTATGACCGGCTGTTTTACTCTGACTCCGGCTTTCTGGATTTGGCGCAGCAATGCGGCTTCCCTGCCAATGGCGTTTTCCTGCCGCATGCCGCCGACGTGGAGATGTTCCGCCCCGGTCCCTGGCCGCGCACGCCGCGCCTGGTCTTCGTCGCCAACGTCACCGCGGAACGGCAAAGCATCATGGACCGCCTGATCTGTCCCATCGATGTGTACGGGCGCCATTGGCGCCCGGGCCCTCCTCAACAGCGCATCCATGCCAGGCGCATCCCCCTCGCGCGCGCCGCCACGCTCTATGCCGGTCATCAGGCCGCGCTCAACATTCGCCACGAGCACAACATCGTGCAGGGACTCAATCAGCGCAGCTTCGAGGCCTTGGCCTGCGGCACGCCGGTCTTGAATGATGACCTCGGCGATGTCGGCCGCTGCTTCGAGCCCGGACGCGAAATCCTGGTCTGGAAGTCGTCCGACGAACTCAACGGGCTGTGCGAACACGTGCTCGCCGATGCAGGTTATGCGCGCGGGATCGGCGAAGCCGGCCGCCGGCGCGTGCTGGCGGAACATACCTATCTGCATCGCGCACGCCAAATACTCGCCGAACTGGATTTGGCCTGAAGGCGGCGCGCGTTTCAGGGTGTGTCGACATACGCCCGCCCGGCGCGGCAGCCGGAGTTGAAGTCGCGCCCCAGGGCGCGCAGCGGCAGCGGGCGCCCGGGCTGGCCATCGGCGGCGCGCTCGAAGTAGATGCGCACTTCGGTGAGCATGGATATGCCGCGGCGGCCATAACCCCTCGGCGTTCGGCAATCGAACTGGGTGGCGGCGCGCAGCGCGGGGTCGCTGCGCGCCAGTTCCGCGCGCAGGGTTTCCAGCGGAACAGTCTGGCCGGCGTTGGCGACAATCGCCGGCCCCAGCGCGCGCTCGGCGCGCTGCGTCAATTGCACCGCAGCGCTGAAATAGGTCTGGGCGGACAACCCGGTGCAGGTGCCGTGCTTGGCCCATTCATGGCGATCCAGACAGTCGGCGCGGCCGGGCATGTAGCGGTCCAGCGCCTGCGCGAGCTGCGCAGAGACGGGCACGGGGGACAGGCGACAGAAGCCGCCGCGCACGCGCCCAGGAGCGCAGTCCGGATGACGACCGTCGCGGCGGTCCGGCCACAGGCCGTGCAGCGTCAGAGGGGTCGCACGGAAGGAGGTGGCGGTAAGCGCAGCGCATTGTCGGGGCGGGCGATAGGCGTGCGCTTTCATCTCGCAGAAGGCAGGCGCCAGGGACAGCGACAGCACGTAATAATCGAAATCCTCGGCCTGAACCTGCGCCGCGGCGCAGGCAAGCAGCAACGCCAGCAGGGCGCGCAAGAGTTGATTCATGATGGCTCGCAAAAAATCGCCAGTTTAGCCGTCCCGGCGCCAGCCGTGAGGATAGCGGCTTCGGTTACAATTTTCCTTTTGCAGCCCAGGAGTTTTCACCATGTCCATGGCCGACCGCGACGGTCTGATCTGGTACGACGGCAAGCTCGTGCCCTGGCGGGACGCGACCACCCATGTGCTGACCCATACCCTGCACTACGGCATGGGGGTCTTCGAGGGCGTGCGCGCCTACAGGACCGACCGCGGCCCCGCCATCTTCCGCCTCCAGGAACACACCGACCGGCTGTTCCGCTCCGCCCACATCCTGGGCATGAAGCTCCCCTTCGACAAGGCGACGATCAACGAGGCGCAGAAGGCGGCGGTACGCGAAAATCAGCTCGAAGCCGCCTATATCCGGCCCATGGCCTTCTACGGCGCCGAGGCCATGGGCATTTCTGCCAAGACCCTGTCCACCCACGTCATCGTCGCCGCCTGGACCTGGGGCGCCTACATGGGCAAGGAAGCGCTGGAGCAAGGCATACGCGTGAAGACCTCGTCGTTTTCGCGCCACCACGTCAACGCCATCATGTGCAAGGCGAAGGCCAACGGCAATTACCTGAATTCCATCCTCGCCCATCGCGAAGCCGAAATGGACGGCTACCAGGAAGCACTGCTGCTGGACGTGGACGGCTTCGTCGCCGAAGGCTCGGGCGAAAACATCTTCATCGTGCGGGACGGCAAGCTCTACACGCCGGACACCACGGCTGCGCTGGAGGGCATCACGCGCGATACCGTCATGCGTCTGGCGGCCGAGCTGGGCATCCCGGTGATCGAGAAGCGCATCACGCGCGACGAGGTGTATGTCGCCGACGAGGCTTTCTTCACCGGCTCGGCGGCCGAAGTGACACCCATCCGCGAACTGGACAACCGCACCATAGGCGCGGGCAGCCGCGGTCCCATCACGGCCAAGTTGCAGACCCTCTATTTCGACGCCGTGCACGGCCGCAGCCCTGCCCACAGCGAGTGGCTGACCTACCTCTAGACCATGAAGGAACTCGTCGAATCCGGCCATCGCGTGGTCGAGGTGAATGTGGAAGACCTGCCGCTGCATTGCCCGCCTGGAAAGCAGGTCGGGTTCAATGGCCATCCGCGGGTGTTTCTGTCGATCGAGCAGAAAGGCGAAATCGTCTGCCCCTACTGCGGCACGCTATACCGGCTCAAGGAAGGGCTCAGGGCCAGAGAGCATTGACGGCCCAGGCTACCGCCAATCCTGTAAGAATGCCGGCGACGATCTCCATGCGAGTGTGGCCCATACGCTCGCGCAGCGGCCGCTCGCCCGGTGCCGGTGCAGCGACGCGATTGATGCGCTCGGCATGCCTGCCCACCTGACGGCGCAGGCTGCTTGCGTCCATCATCACGACGAGCGCCAGCGTCAAAGCGACGCCGAAGGCCGCGTGGTCGATGCCCTCGCGCAAGGCTATCAGCGCCGCCATGCTGGTGACCATGGCGCTGTGGGTGCTGGGCAGGCCACCATAGCCGATCAGATCGAAAGCAAGCCGGCGCGCGCGCAGGCTGTTGACGACAAACTTGAGGCCGCCTGCCGCCACCCAGGCCAGCAAAGGGGTGACCAGATATGCGCCGCTCACGAATGCGGCCCCCGCATGATGCTCCAAGCGCTGACCGCACCCCACAGCACCACCACCACCATCAGCTGCCAGTCCTTCAGCAGGGCATCCGTGGGCGACTCGCCACCTTCCATGATTTCCACCACATACCAGTAGCGGAACAAGCCGTAGAGCACGAAAGGGATGCTCCATACCAGTTCCGGGCGTGTGGTGACGACGAACAAACTGTAGAACACCAACGCCCCGGTCGCCGACATCTCGGCATAGCGGTCCGCCAGCGAGACCGAATAGCTTTTCAGCACCTTGCGCGCCTCCTTGCCGGACTGCATCAGTTCCTGGCGGCGCTTGACCGCGGCGAGATAGAGGGCGAGGCACAGCGTGGTGACGAACATCCACGACGATACCGGCACCGCGATGGCGACGGCCCCTGCATAGACCCGCAGCACGAAACCTAGCGCGATCGTGAAGATGTCGATCACGGGCTGGTGCTTGAGCACAAAGGTGTAGGCCAGGTTGAGCGCGAGATAGCCGAGGATCACCGGCGCGAGGCGCGGAAGCTCATAGAGCCCGACCGCCACGGCGACGGCGACCACGAGCCAAAGCCCCATGGCCTGCTGCACCGACACCCGGCCGGCGGCGATGGGGCGCTTCTTGCTCTTCACCGGATGGCGCCGATCATGCTCGCGGTCATGGATGTCGTTGACGATGTAGACCAGCGATGCCGTCAGGCTGAACAGTGCGCATGCCGCCAGCGCCAGCGCCACGGAAGACGGATCAAGGAACTTGCCCGCGAACACCAGAGGGGCCAGGGCGAAGACGTTCTTGACCCATTGGCGGGGCCGCAGGAGTTGCACCAGACCGGCGAGGGATAGGCGTGGAACGGGCAAAGTCTTATGATGCGGGCTCGAACTGCGCGCCATTATACGGGCACGGCCCCCTAGCTCATGAAACTCGCCCTGCTTTACGGCTGGCTCGCCGCCATTGCCATCGCCATCAACATCCTCAGCCAGGAGATCGTCGTGCTACTCTATCGCGGTCCGCTGGCCATCGCCGTCTCGGTGCTGGCAGGCACGGCCGTGGGCCTGCTGGCCAAGTATCTGCTCGACAAGCGCTACATCTTCCGCTACACCACGCGCCACCTGGGGCACGACGCCCAGCTTTTCCTGCTCTACAGTCTCATGGGCGTGGCCACCACGGCAATCTTCTGGAGTTTCGAGTTCGGCTTCCAGTGGGCCTTCGACAACCGCGCCATGCGCTATCTGGGCGGCATCCTGGGCCTGGCGCTCGGCTACTGGATCAAGTACCACCTCGACCGACGTTTCGTGTTCAAACCAGCATGAAGCTCTCCGGCTGGGGACGCTGCCCGGTCGTGGAGGCCGAGATGCTGGCGCCCGATACCCTGGAGGCGATGCGGCGCCGCCTTACCATAGCCTCCCCCGTCATCGCGCGCGGCCTGGGGCGCAGCTACGGCGACAGCGCGCTCGGCCCCACGGTGCTGTCCGCCCTGCGCCTGGACCGCCTGCTGGCTTTTGATGCGGTCAGCGGCGAACTGGAATGCGAGGCGGGTGTAAGCCTCGACACCGTGCTCAGGGTATTCGTGCCCCGCGGCTGGTTCCTGCCGGTGACACCGGGAACCAGCTTCGTCACCCTGGGCGGCGCCGTGGCCTCCGACGTGCACGGCAAAAACCACCACGGTGCCGGCAGTTTTTCCGCACACGTGCTCGGCCTGAAGATTCTGCTCGGCAATGGCGAAGTCCTCGACTGCGACAGTTCTATCCATGCCGAGCTTTTCCGCGCCACCTGCGGCGGCATGGGGCTCACCGGCATCATCCTTGCCGTGCGCCTGCGCCTGGTACGCATTCCCAGCGCCTGGATGCGCACCACCACGCTCAAGGCGAAAAATCTCGACGACGCCCTCGATCTATTCGAGGCCGGCCGGGACGCCACCTATTCCGTGGCCTGGATCGATTGCCTGGCGCGCGGCAAGCATCTCGGACGCTCCCTGCTCATGCTGGGCGAACACGACGAGGGCGGCAGCCTGCGGGATGCTGCGGGTCGCGCCCGCAGCCTCCCCTTCGACTTCCCTGCGGGGCTGCTCAACCATTACAGCATTGCCGCCTTCAACACGCTCTACTACCATCGCCGGCTGCACCGCAAAACCCTGGGCCGCAGCCATTTTCGGCCTTATTTCTACCCCCTGGACGGCATCGGAAACTGGAACCGCATGTACGGCAGGCCCGGTTTCCTGCAATACCAGTGCGCCTTGCCCAGCGCAAGCGGCCGCATGGGCATGCGTCGCCTGCTGCAGACGATCGCCGAGGCCGGCGAGGGCTCCTTCCTCGCCGTGCTGAAGACTTTCGGTCCGGGCAACGGCAACCCGCTGTCCTTTCCGCTGGCGGGTCCCACCCTGGCGCTGGATTTCCGCAACACTCCCAAGGTGCGCCAACTGCTCGACCGCCTCGATGCCATCGTGCTGGATCATGGCGGGCGGCTTTATCTGACCAAGGATGCGCGCATGAGCGCCGCCACCTTCAAGCGCAGCTACCCGCGCTGGGAGGAGGTTGCCGAAGTGCGCGCCCGCTATCACGCCGAACGTTTCGGCTCGCTACAGTCGAGGCGCCTGGAGATTCCATGAGCACATCCCTGCAAACGCTGTTCATCATCGGCGCCACTTCCGCCATTGCCGAAGCGGCTGCGCGCCGCCACGCTGCCCGCGGTGGCCGCCTGCACCTGGCGGCGCGCAATGCGGAAAGGCTGGAAAGCCTGGCGCGCGACCTCACTATCCGCGGTGCTGCGGAGGTCACCTGGGCAACGTTCGACGCCGCCGATTTCGATCGCTATCCGGCACTGCTGGACGCGGCCTGGCAACAGCTCGGCCGCGTGGACGCAGTGCTCATCGCCCACGGCACACTGCCCGAACAACGCACCTGCGAGGCAGACTGGCGGCTTGCCCGCGATGCCCTGCTCGTCAACGGCCTGAGCCCCATGCTGCTCGCCCAGCAAGTGGCCGACAAATTGGCGGTGCAGCAAGGCGGTGTGCTGGCAGTGATCAGCTCGGTCGCGGGCGACCGCGGACGCCAGTCGAACTATATCTACGGCGCGGCCAAGGGGGGACTGACTGTTTTTCTGCAGGGCCTGCGTAACCGCTATTTTGCGCAAGGGGTCAAGGTGCTCACCGTGAAACCCGGGTTCGTCGACACCCCCATGACCGCAGCCTTCGCCAAGGGGCCGCTGTGGGCGAGCGCCGATGGGGTGGCCGGCGACATCCTGGCGGCCATGACGCGCGGCCGCGACGTGCTTTATACGCCCTGGTTCTGGCGCGCCATCATGCTGGTCATACGCAGCATCCCGGAGCGGGTCTTCAAGCGCCTGTCGCTCTGAGCTATGGTGTGCGGCCGGCCAGCCTCAGCACTATTCCCGTTCGCCGCCCAAAAGCTTGCACACTGCCGCGGAGCTGTAGCCCCGGCTGAGTAAAAAACGCTGCTGCCTGGCGCGCTCGCGTGCATCCGTTGGCAGCGTGCCGAACTTGCGCTGCCACACGTCCTTGAGCCGCGCAGGTTCGCCATCGTCGACACCGGCAAGCGCCGCCTCGATAATGGCAGCGGCCACGCCGCGCTGTCGCAAGTCATGGGCCAGCTTGATACGCCCATAGCGGGCGCGCTTGTCGGCCACGTAGCTTTCGGCGAAGCGACGGTCGGAAAGCCAGTTCTTCGCTTCCAGTTCGTCGAGCAGGACTTCGATGTCTTGCGCTGCGCCGCCTGCAGCGCACAGCTTGGCGGCCAGTTCGGCACGGCTGTGCTCGCGGCGGGCCAGCAGACGCAGCGCCTTATCGCGCAGGTCTGCGGAAGATAAGCCGTCGATTTATTCCTCCAGTTCGGCCGCCGCGGCCACCGGGTTATTCACGCCCAGTACTTCGCGGATGCGGGCTTCGATTTCCGCGGCGATGGCCGTGTTTTCCTTGAGGAATTCGCGCGCGTTGTCCTTGCCCTGACCGATTTTCTCGCCGTTGTAGGCATACCAGGCGCCGGATTTGTCGACGATCTTGTGCTGCACACCCAGTTCGATGATCTCGCCCTCGCGCGAAATGCCTTCGCCATAGAGGATGTCGAAGAAGGCTTCGCGGAAAGGCGGCGAGACCTTGTTTTTCACCACCTTGACCTTGGTTTCCGAGCCGATGACCTCGTCGCCCTTCTTGATGTTGCCGACGCGGCGGATGTCCAGGCGCACCGAGGCGTAGAACTTGAGGGCGTTGCCGCCCGTCGTGGTTTCCG
>JAJXXS010000228.1 GCA_021780975.1 Pseudomonadota bacterium | reverse complement strand
CGGACATCATGAGCAGATGCGGCTCGCCACCCTTCTGCGCCAGCGAAAGGCGCTGCGCCACCCCAAAGCGATGTTGCTCGTCCACGACCGCCAGCCCCAGGCGGGCGAAAGCCACCTCCTTCTGGAACAGTGCATGGGTGCCGACGGCGAGCGCGATTTCGCCCTGTGCCAGCGCTTCGCGCACGCGCCGCTTTTCTGCCGCTGGCATAGCGGAAGCGAGCCAGCCCACCTTCAGCCCCAGAGGGGCAAGCCACTCCGCAAGCTTGCGGTAATGCTGTTCCGCCAGGATTTCGGTAGGAGCCATGAGCGCTGCCTGGTGGCCCGACTCCACCGCCGCCAGGCAGGCGAGCGCCGCCACCACCGTCTTGCCGCTGCCGACGTCGCCCTGCAGCAGACGGCGCATGGGATGCGGCCGTTCCAGATCCGCGGCGATTTCGCGCCATGCCTTCTCCTGCGCAGCGGTCGGCTTGAAGGGCAGGAGCGCACGCAGGGCCCCCTCCAGCGCGCCCCCGCTGGCCAAGATCGGGGCGTCCCCGCGGCGATGGCGCCCGCGCGCCTGGCGCAGGGAAAGCTGCTGGGCGAGCAGTTCATCGAATGCCAGCCGGCGAAACGCCGGATGGTTGCGCGCCTCCAGCGCCGCGGCGGGCACGTCGGGAGGCGGGCCGTGGAGCAGGCGCAGGCTGGGTGAAAATTCCGGCAGATCGCACTGCGCCAGAAGGTCGGCTGGAAGGGTATCCTCCAGCTTGGCTGCGGCCAGCGCCTGCACGATGAGCTTGCGCAAGGCGTTCTGCGACAAGCCCACGGTGGTGGGATAGACCGGGGTCAGGTTGGCGGGCAGCGGGGCCTGCGCGTCCTCCACGCGCCGATAACGCGGATGCACCATCTCCAGCCCGAAAAACCCGCCGCGCACCTCGCCGCTGAAGCGGAACAGCCTGTCCGGCTGAAATTCCTTGATCTGGCTGGGGTAAAAATGCAGGAAACGCACGAGCAGGCTGCCGCTGGCGTCTTCGACCACCAGTTTGAGGCTGCGCCGCGGCCGCGCACTTACCTCGATGTCGCGCACGCAGGCCTGAATCTGCACATGCGCGCCGACCTGCAGGTCGGCGATAGGACAAAGTCGGGTTTCATCCTCGTAGCGCAGCGGCAGATGCAGCAGCAGGTCGGCTTCGCTGGCGATGCCCAGCTTGGCGAGCCTGGCTTTGAGCGCAGGCGAGACGGGGAAGGAGAAACCCGCGGCGTTCAAGCGTCGGGCGGGCTCAGGCGCCTGCCCCCATCACCGCATCGGCCTCCACCAGGGCGCCCTTGGGCAATTGCGCCACCCCCACAGCGGCACGCGCCGGGTAGGGCTGGGAGAAGTACCCCGCCATGATCTCGTTCACCTTGGCGAAGTTGGTCAGGTCAGTGAGATAGAGGTTGAGCTTCACGACATCCTGCAAGCTGCCGCCGGCCGCGCGGCACACCGCTCCGAGGTTGCGGAACACCTGGTGGGCCTGCGCTTCGAAGCCCTCGGCCAGCGCCATAGTGGCTGGATCGAGCCCGATCTGCCCGGACAGATAGACGACATCGCCCAGACGCATGGCCTGGGAATAAGTGCCGATCGCGGCAGGCGCGTCTGGCGTGGAAATGGGCTGGCGGTTCATGATTTTTCCTTTGCTGCCTGTTGTTGACATGGCCTCACTGTCCCTGGGCACGGCCGTCCTTGCGACCCTTGACGCGGAAGATGCGGACCACATCCTGGAGCTGGCGCAAGCCGCGCATGATGCGGGCGAGATGCAGGCGATCCTCGACTTGGAGGGTGAAATACAGAATGGTGTAGGGGCTGCCGTCTTCCTCTTCCATGCTGACGTTGCCGATGTTGGAGCCCTGGTCGGAGATCGCGGACGCCACGCGTCCCAGCACCCCGCGCTTGTTGGCCACCACCAGCTTGATGGCCACATCGAAAAGGCGGTCCTTCTGCGGCTCCCACTCGACGTCGAGCCACTTGTCCGGATCGGCGCGAAAATTTCGGATCGCCGGGCAATCGTGCGTGTGGATGATGAGGCCGCGATCCTTGTGTATGAAGCCGAGGATGGGGTCGCCCGGAATGGGATGGCAACAGCTGGCCAGTTCCACGGCCACGCCTTCGGTGCCGCGTATGGTAATGGCCTGAGGATGCGGGGCTGCGCCGCCGAGATTGCCCTGGGCATGCAGCAGTTGGTGAGCCACCACCAGCGGCAGCTTGCGTCCCAGGCCGATGTCGGTAAAAAGGGCATCCTTGCTTTCCGTGCCGGTTTCGCGCAGCAGACGATCCCAGGCGGCGGTATCCGGCTCGGGGCCTTCCAGGTTCAGCGCCTTGAGGGCGTTTTCCAGCAGGCGCGCGCCCATGCGCGCCGACTCGCTGGCACGCGCCGTGCGCAGATAATGGCGAATGTGGGCGCGTGCCTTGCCAGTGACGACGAAATTGAGCCAGGCCGGCTGCGGACCGGTGTAGACGTTGGTGGTGACCTCCACGTGATCGCCGTTACGCAGCTGCGTGCGCAAGGGCATGAATTCGTGGTTGATCTTGACCGCGACGCAATGATTGCCGACATCGGTGTGCACCGCGTACGCGAAATCCACCGCCGTCGCCCCCTGCGGCAGGGCCATGATGCGCCCTTTGGGGGTGAACACGTAGACCTCGTCGGGGAACAGGTCGACCTTGATGTGCTCGAGAAATTCCGGCGAATCCTTCGAGTCTGCCTGAATCTCCAGCAGGGATTGCAGCCAGCGATAAGTGCTCTGCTGCATCTCGTCCAGGCTCTCGTCGCCACTCTTGTAGAGCCAGTGGGAGGCCACGCCGGCCTCGGCGACACGATGCATTTCCTGGCTGCGGATCTGGATTTCTATGGGGGTGCCCTGGGGGCCGAAAAGGATCGAGTGCAGCGCCTGATAACCGTTGGCCTTGGGAATGGCGATGTAGTCCTTGAATTTGCCCGGGATGGGTTTGTAGAGTCCATGCAAGACGCCGAGGGTCAGGTAGCAGGTCGGTAGATCCTTGACGATCACGCGGAAGCCATAGATGTCGAACACCTGGGAAAAGGCCAGGTTCTTCTCCTGCATCTTTCGATAGATGCTGTAGAGATGCTTTTCCCGACCCGTCACCAGGGCGTCGATGCCGGCCTGACCCAACTTCTCCTCGATGGTGAGCTTGATCTTCTCCACCAGCGCCCGCCGGTTTCCGCGCGCCGCATTCACGGCCTTGACGAGCACCTGATAGCGGTGCGGGTGCAGATGCTGGAAGCCGAGGTCCTCCAGTTCCCGATAAACGTCGTTCAATCCCAGCCGGTTGGCGATGGGAGCGTAGATTTCCAGGGTCTCGGCGGCGATGCGCTTGCGCCTTTCCGGATCCATTGCCGCGAGGGTGCGCATGTTGTGCAGACGATCCGCCAGCTTGATGAGGATGACGCGCACGTCCTGGGCCATGGCGAGCAGCATCTTGCGGAAGTTTTCCGCCTGGGCCTGCTGCTCGGTGGCGAACGCCAGCTTGTCGAGCTTGGATACGCCCTCCACCAGCATGGCCACTGATGGCCCGAAACGGGCCTGGATATCGGCGTTGCTGGTCTCGGTGTCCTCCACCACATCGTGCAGCAGAGCCGCGCACAGGGCCTGGGGGTCCAGGTGCCAGCCTGCCAGTATGCCCGCGACGGCGAGGGGATGGAGGATGTAGGGCTCTCCGCTCTTGCGGAACTGCCCGGCATGAGCGGCGCGGCTTACCTCAAAGGCGGCACGTACGCTTTCGATGTCGGCCGTCGTCAGGTATTGGGTGTGCTGGCGTAAGACCTCATAGCCCGCCTCTTCCTGCGGGGAAGGGGCGGGAATATCGCTCGGGGACGGGGCGTTAGGCGCGGCCCCGATTGAGGATTTCAAGACCGACCTTCCCGGCGGCAATCTCCTTCAGCGCCGCCACCGTCGGCTTGTCGCGCCCTTCCACCATAGGCTGCGACCCTTGGGCGATCTGGCGCGCCCGGATGGTCGCGGCCAGCGTCAACTCGAAACGATTGGGGATGTAGCGTATGCAGTCATCCACGGTAATGCGGGCCATATTGGGTGCTCCTGTGAGTTACGGCGTTCCTGGCAAGAATTCGGCGAACAAGGCCGCCAGATGCGGAATCTGGCGGAGGGCGGACAACCGTGAAGCGCGCACGATGGCGGTAAGCTCCTGCAGTGCCACGTCAAAATCGTCGTTCACAATTATATAGTCGAACTCCACTGCGTGGCCGATGTCCTCGGTCGCCGCAGCCAGGCGCCGCTCGATCACTTCCGCGCTGTCCTGGGCACGCCCGGTCAGGCGGGTGCGCAAGGCATGGGCGGAGGGCGGCAGGACGAAGATCGACACCGCATCGGGAAAATGTTTCTTGACCTGGGCCGCACCCTGCCAGTCGATTTCCAGCAGAAGGTCGCGCCCGCCGGCGATTTCGCCCTTGATCCAGCCATGGGACGTGCCATAGAAATTGCCGTAGACCTCAGCGCTCTCCAGGAACTCGCCCTGGGACGCCATTTCCAGAAAACGTTCACGGCTGACGAAATGGTAATCACGGCCCTCGTGTTCCCCTGGGCGCGGGGCGCGCGTGGTGTAGGACACCGAGAGGCGCACAGCCGGCTCGGCCTTGAGCAACGCCTTCACCAAGCTGGTTTTGCCCGCCCCGGACGGCGCGCTGACGATATATAACATGCCTCGATTCATGTTCCTTGCCCGCTATTCGATGTTTTGCACCTGCTCGCGCATCTGCTCGATGAGCACCTTGAACTCCATCGCTGCCCGTGTGGTTTCCAGGGCAATCGACTTGGAACCCAGGGTGTTCGCCTCGCGATGCAGCTCCTGCATGAGAAAGTCCAGGCGCTTGCCGGCGGCTCCGCCCTTGCCGAGTACGCGGCGCACCTCCTGAAGATGGGTTTCCAGGCGCGCAAGCTCCTCCTCGACGTCGATTTTCTGCAGGAAGAGGGCCAATTCCTGCGCCAAGCGTTCCGGGTGTTCTTCCCCCAGGGCCTCGCTCAGCTTTGCCGCCAGTCTTTCCTCATGCTGCGCCAGCAGCGCTGGCAGGCGCGGCCTGAGTTGCGCCAGCAAGGTCTCCATGGCTTCCACTCGCGCGATGACGAAATCCTGCAGCCTGGCGCCTTCGCGTTCCCGGCTTGCCACCAGTTCGTCCATGCTGAGCGCCGCCTCCGCCAGAATTTGGCCGTGCAGTTCGGGCGCCGACAGATCGGCCTCCTCCAGCATCCCCGGCCAGCGCAGGATTTCCCCCACGCTCAGGGCGGCGGCATCGGGCAGCGCCTGTCGCACCTGGATTTGCCATTGCCGCAGCGTCTCAAGTAAATTGCCATTCAGGCCGTTACTGGAACGGGTGACCGCAACCGCCGCAAGGCTCATCCTGCACTCCACCTTGCCGCGGGCAATGCGTCGCTGGATCAGTTCGCGTATCGCGGGCTCCAGGCTGCGCAGTTCGTCCGGGAGGCGGAAGCCTATTTCCAGGTAACGCTGGTTGACCGACCGGAATTCCAGCGTCAGGCTGGCTTGGGCAAGAGGCAGGGAGCGGGCGGAAAACCCCGTCATGCTGTGTATCATCGGTATGGCGTTATGTTGGGACGAGCAGACAAGTCGGCCCTTGAGCGGGCTGCGCATAAGCATAACAGAGGTTATTAAGGCGACATCCAAATGTTGAACGCGTTCTCCGGCAAACCTTCCCGCGGTCTTGAACATCAATCCTTAACGGCACCTGACTAGCCACCATCCAGGCCCCGCCGTCCAGCCCGCATCTATCATGTTCGACACTTACTCGCCGATCCAATAATCCATGGCGTCGCAACCCAATCAGGCTCTCCCCAACGGATACAGGCTCAAGGAATACACCATCGTCCGGAAAATCGGCGGCGGTGGTTTCAGCATGGTGTACCTGGCCAAGGATGCCGACAACAACTCCGTCGCCATCAAGGAGTACCTGCCTGGCGCCCTTGTGCTCCGCCCGGAGGGCTCGGTGCTGGTACAAGCCAGTTCGGATGACAACCAGGCCATCTTCCGCCACGGCCTGAAATGTTTCTTCGAGGAAGGGCGGGCGCTGGCCGGCATCAATCACAACAACGTGGTGCGAGTGCTCAATTTTTTCCGCGCCAACGAAACGGTCTACATGGTGATGCGCTTCGAGCGCGGCAAGACACTCCAGCAGCACATCCAGGCCAATCGCGGCGAGATCCGCGAGGGATTCATGCGCCGCGTGTTCGCGCACCTGCTCAACGGCCTGCGGGAAGTGCATTCCCACAAGCTGCTGCATCTCGACGTGAAGCCGTCCAACATCTACATCCGCCTCGACGGCAGCCCGGTTCTCATCGATTTCGGCGCCGCCCGGCAAACGCTAACCCAGGAGGAAAGCCGCCTGCAACCGATGTACACCCCCGGTTTCGCCGCGCCGGAGCAATACCATAACCGCGAACGCCTCGGGCCCTGGACCGACATCTACAGCGTAGGCGCCAGCATTTACGCGTGCCTGGCCGGCTTCCCGCCCCAGGCCGCAGACGCCCGCATGCTGAACGACAAGCTCGCCCCGGCGCGCGAAACCTGGGCCAGCCAGTATTCCGACCAGTTGCTCGAAACCGTGGACTGGTGTCTGCGCCTCAACTACATGGAACGCCCGCAAAGCGTGTTCAGCCTGCAAAAGATACTCATGGACAACAGCGCGCTCTCGCCCCGGCGGCGCTCAATACTCAGCAACATCAGGCGCACACTGAATCGGGACTTATTCTAAAGCTACAATGATGCGATGAAATTCACCATCTATCAGGCCTCCCGCCAGGGGGGGCGCAAGAGCAACCAGGACCGCGTGGCCTACTCCTACAGCCGCGACGCGTTGCTCATGGTGGTGGCGGACGGCATGGGCGGCCACATGCACGGAGAGATCGCCGCGCAACTCTGCGTCCAGACCCTCACGAGCCATTTCCAGCAGAAGGCCAAGCCACGCCTGCCTGAACCGCGCGACTTCCTCCTCAAGACCATAGAACAGGCCCATTTCGCGATCAACGACTATGCCGTGGAGCACAACCTGCTCGAAATCCCCCACACCACCTGCGTCGCTGCCCTGATACAGGACAACACCGCCTACTGGGCCCATGTCGGCGATTCACGGCTCTACTACTTTTGCAACGGACAACTCAAGGCACGCACCGAGGACCACACTGCGGTTGCGCGCATGATCCGCGATGGCCTGATAGACGAGGAAGAGGCGCTCCATCATCCGGACCGTAACAAAGTCAGCAATTGCCTCGGCGGCTACATCGTCCCCGAGATCGAACTGTCGGTTCCCCACGCGATCCGTGACACCGACACCTTCCTGCTCTGCACGGATGGCGTCTGGGCATCCCTGGGACTACAGGAGATAAGCGCCATCCTGCACGCCTATGAACTGGAAGATGCGGTGCGCCACTTGATGGACCACGCCGAGTTTCGCGGCGGGGAGTCGGGCGACAACCTCAGCCTGGTCGCCATGACCTGGGGGGATCCGCGCCGTCCAGGCGTCGAGGCGATTTCCACGCTCTCCCTGCCGGAGCACGGTTTCACCACGCTGATCAACAACCCGCTGGCCGAGCAGCC
>JAJXXS010000346.1 GCA_021780975.1 Pseudomonadota bacterium | reverse complement strand
ATACTGGCGACCACCGATCCGCAGAAGATTCCGGTGACGGTGCTGTCGCGCTGCCTGCAGTTCAACCTCAAGCCCATGTCCGCCGCGCTGGTGGCCCAGCACCTCGGCGAAGTGCTGGAGAAGGAGGACATCCCGTGCGAGGCCGAGGCGCTCAACCTGCTGGCGCGCGCTGCCCAGGGCAGCATGCGCGATGCCCTTTCCCTCACCGACCAGGCCATCGCCTACAGCGCCGGGGATCTGCGTGCGGCAGACATAGAGGCCATGCTCGGCTCCGTGCGGCGCGACTATCTGTTCGACCTGCTGGACGCGCTGGCGGACGCGGATGGGCCCCGCCTGATGGCCGCGGCCCAGACGCTTGCCGAGCGCGGCATCGCCCTTGAGGCGGCATTGCAGGAACTGGCGGCCCTGGTCACCCAGCTTGCAGTGCTGAAAAGCGTGCCCGATGCCGTGGAAGAGGGCACTGCGGACCTGGCGCGCATGCGCGCGCTGGTCGCACGCCTGGATGCGGAGACGCTGCAGCTTTATTACCAGATTGCCGTGAATGGTCGACGCGATCTGCCCTACGCGCCTGACGAGGCGGCCGGTTTCACCATGAGCCTGCTGCGCATGCTCGCGTTCACGCCCGCGCTTGAGGCGGCAACCGAACCTGAGGCTGTTGCGCGCCCAAAGCCTGAGCCGCCCCGTGTCCCCCCGCTGGGGGGCGTACCCGGCATTGCACCCGCGCCGCCGCCCGCGCGGCAGGAAGCCGTCGCCCCTTCCGACTGGCCGGCGCTGGTAGACAACCTGGGCTTGACGGGTATGGCGCGCATGCTGGCGGAACAATGCGAGCTGAAAGAGCACGCGGGGGGGAAGTTCATCCTGCACGTGCCGGCGGCGCACAAGTCGCTGCTGGAAAGATCCTTCCGCGACAAGCTCATTGCGGCCTTGCGCGCGCGCCTGGGGGACGCCCTGCAGGTGGAGTTTGCGGTCATCGACGCGGAAGCGGAAACGCCGGCGCAGCTGCGCGACCGCGCGCGCAAAAAGCGCCAGGCCGAGGCGGTGACTGCGATAGAATCGGATCCATTCGTCAATCAAGTGATGGAAATTTTTGACGCCAGCATCGTCGCGTCTTCCATCAAACCTATCGGAGGCAAGCAATGATGAAAGGTGGCCTGGGCAACATCATGAAGCAGGTCCAGCAGATGCAGGACAACATGGCCAAGATGCAGGAAAAGCTTGCCGAGGTCGAGGTCGAAGGGGTGAGCGGAGCGGGCCTGGTGAAAGTGGTGATGACCTGCCGCTATGACGTTCGCCGCGTCGCCATCGATCCGAGCCTGCTGGCCGACGACAAGGACATGCTCGAAGACCTGGTGGCGGCGGCGGTGAACGACGCCGCCCGCAAGGTCGAGACCACGGTGCAGGAGAAAATGGGAGGCTTCACCCAGGGCTTGCCGCTTCCGCCAGGCTTCAAGCTGCCTTTCTGAGTCCACGCCTGCGGGCACCCGCGGGCGACATCTCATGCATCCACCTGCCAGCCTGCAGAACCTCATCGAAGCCCTGCGCGTCCTTCCCGGGGTCGGTCCCAAGGCCGCCGCCCGCATGGCCTACCACCTCCTGCAGCGCGATCGCGCCGGAGCCGAGAAGCTGGCCCAGGGACTGGGCCGCGCACTTGCCGGCCTGCGCCATTGCGAGCTGTGCAACAGCTTTGCCGAAAGCGAGATCTGCGATTTGTGCGCCAATCCGCGGCGCGACGCAGGCCTGCTCGCGGTGGTGGAAATGCCCACCGACCTCGCCATGATGGAGGCCACGCAGAGCTACGGCGGGCGCTACTTCGTGCTCATGGGCCGTCTTTCCCCGCTGGATGGCGTGGGTCCGCGCGACATCGCACTGGATCGCCTGATCGCACGCGCCCTCGACGGCGTCGTGCGGGAGGTCATCCTCGCCACCAACTTCACTCCCGAGGGCGAGGCCACCGCGCATACCATCGCCACCCTGCTCAAGGCCCGCAACGTCGCGGTGTCCCGCCTGGCGCGCGGTGTGCCGCTCGGCGGCGAACTGGAGTACGTCGACAGCGGCACGCTGGCGCAGGCCTACCGCGATCGGCGCGGCCTGTGAGGCGCCTGGCAGGGCACGGAGGGGGATAAAATAACGCCTTTTCCCGGCGCCCTGTCATGGATCTCACCCCTCTCACCGCACTCTCGCCCCTGGATGGCCGCTATGGCGCCAAGATCGCCGCCTTGCGGCCGTGGTTCAGCGAATACGCGCTCATCAAGTTCCGCGTGCGCGTGGAGGTGGAATGGCTCAAGGCGCTCTCCGACGCCCCCGGCATTTCCGAAGTCCCGCCCTTGAGCGCGTCGGCGCGCGCCTATCTCGACGCCCTGGCGGAGAACTTCTCCAGCGCGGACGCGGAGCGCGTGAAGGAGATCGAGGCGGTCACCAACCATGACGTCAAGGCGGTGGAGTATTTTCTCAAGGAGCGCTGCGAGGCCGCGGAGGAAATCCGCCGTGTGGCGGAGTTCCTCCACTTCGCCTGCACCTCGGAGGACATCAACAATCTGGCCCATGGTCTGATGCTGGCGGGTGCGCGCCAAGAGGTGCTGCTGCCGGCCGTGGACAAGCTGGGCGCACGCCTGACCGCCCTGGCGCACGAGCTTGCCGACCTGCCCATGCTGTCGCGTACCCACGGGCAGCCGGCATCGCCCACCACGGTGGGCAAGGAGCTGGCCAATGTGGCCTATCGTCTGCGGCGCGCGCGCGCACGGCTTGCCGAGGTCGAGATCCTCGGCAAGATGAACGGTGCGGTGGGGAATTACAACGCGCATCTGGCGGCCTATCCGGAGGTCGACTGGGAAAGCCTCGCGCAGCGCTTCGTACAAGGGCTGGGGCTGGCCTTCAACCCCTATACCATACAGATCGAGCCGCACGACTACATGGCGGAACTGTTCGATGCGCTGGCGCGGCTCAACACGGTGATCATCGATCTCGACCGGGATGTCTGGGGCTATATTTCCGTCGGCTATTTCAAGCAGAAAACGAAGGTGGGCGAGGTGGGCTCGTCCACCATGCCGCACAAGGTCAATCCCATCGATTTCGAGAATTCGGAGGGCAACCTCGGCCTCGCCAATGCGGTGCTGCGCCATCTCGCGGAAAAGCTGCCGATCTCGCGCTGGCAGCGCGACCTCACCGATTCCACCGTGCTGCGCAACATGGGGGTGGGGCTGGGCTACAGTCTCCTGGGCATAGACTCCTGCCTGCGCGGCCTGGCCAAGCTGGAAGCCAATCCGGCCCTGCTCGGCGCCGACCTCGAGGCCAATTGGGAAGTGCTGGCGGAGCCGATACAGACCGTGATGCGCCGCTACGGCCTGGCGCACCCCTACGAGCGCCTCAAGGAGCTTACGCGTGGCAAGGGCGGTATCAGCAGGGAGAGCCTGCATGCCTTCATCGACACGCTGGAGTTGCCCGCGGCAGAGAAACTGCGCCTCAAGGCCCTCACCCCGGCCACCTATACCGGCAAGGCCGCGGAACTGGCGCAACGCCTGGCGTGACACGGCTCCCACCTTGAATTGCGGCGCACTTGCCGCATATACATGGGGTCCGAGTATCAACCCAGCAGGAGTGCATATGTCCGCCCACGCCCTTGACGTCAGCGGCGCCGCCGAATTCGAGCGCCAGGTATTGGAGGAATCGCGCCGCCGCCCGGTGGTGGTGGATTTCTGGGCGCCCTGGTGCGGCCCCTGCCGCAGCCTGAAACCCATCCTGGAGAAGCTGGCGGAGGAGTACGGCGGCAAGTTCCTGCTGGTGAAGGTGAACGCCGACGACAACGGAGAACTGGCCGGACGCTACGGCGTGCGCGGCATTCCCGCGGTCAAGGCTTTTTCCCAGGGACGCATGGTGGACGAGTTTTCCGGCGCATTGCCGGAGCCAGCGGTGCGCGAGTTTCTCGATCGGCTCGTGCCCAAGCCTGCGGAGTTGTTGCGCGCCAAGGCCGGCGAACTGTTGCAGCGCGGCGATGCGGCAGGTGCCCTGGCGGCGCTGGCCGAAGCCGCCAAGCTCGACCCCGCCAACGAGTGGGTGCGCGTCGATGCCGCCGCCATCATGCTGGACATGGGTGAACTGGCCGAGGCGCAGCGCCTGCTGCAGGAGGTACGCCTCGACGATACGCGCGTGGCGCAACTGCGCAGCCGGCTCGAATTCGCCCAGTCGGCGGCGAGCGGCGAAAACGCCGAAAGCCTGGCCTCGCGCATTTCCCAAAATGCCGATGATCTGGAGGCGCGCCTCAAGCTCGCCAAGATTCTGGTGGCGGCGCAGGATTACGTCGGCGCCATGGAGCAGATGCTGGAGGTCGTGCGGCGCAATCGCAGCTTCGGCGACGAGGCCGGGCGCAAGGCCTTGCTGTCGGTCTTCAACCTGCTCGGGCCGGCCCACCCGCTGGTGGCGGAGTACCGGCGCAAACTTGCCAGCGCGCTGAATTAGCGCTGCGTCCCGGCGCGCTTCACGCCGTCTTCGAGTAGCGCGGCCCCGATTGCGTGGCTTGCTGCAGGGTGGCGTCGAAGGCCATGGCGATGTTGCGCAGGAACACGCGGCCGCTGTCGGTGACCTCGATGCGCCCGCTTTGCACCTGCACCAGTCCATCTTCCTGTAGCGGAGCGAGGCTGGCCAGTTCGGGCGCGAATGCGGTGGCGAAATCCAGCTTCCATTTGGCGCCGAAGGCCGCCGTGTCCAGGCCCAGGTCGCACATCAGCGTCATGATGAGATCGCGCCGCATGAGGTCCTCGCTGCTCAGGCGGTAGCCGCGTTCCGTGGCCAGCAAGCCGTTGTCCACCCGCAGTTGGTATTCGGGCAGACCTTTGAGGTTCTGCGCATAAAGGGATTCGGTCTGGCTGATGGCGGAGATGCCGAAGCCCAGGATGTCGATCTCCCGCAGTGGCGTGTAGCCTTGGAAATTGCGCCCCAGACGCCCCGCGCGACGGGCGCTGACCAGTTCGTCGTCGGGCAGGGCGAAATGGTCGAGACCGATATATTCGTAGCCGGCGGCGCCGAGCATGCGGAAGCTCAGGTTCTGCAGTTCGAGCCTGGTGGGGAAATCCGGCAGGGCGGCTTCGTCGATCAGGCGCTGGTGCTTCTTCAGCCAGGGTACGTGGGCATAACTGAACACGGCAAGGCGGTGCGGCTTGAGCGCGAGGACGCGCTCCAGCGTGTAGGCGAAGCTGTCCGGCGTCTGGTGCGGCAGCCCGAGCATGAGGTCGATGTTGAGCGCATTGATGCCGGCGCCGCGCAGGCCGCTGCAGACCTCCTCGATGAGGTCATATGGCTGGACGCGGTTCACCGCGTGCTGGACTTTTTCGTCCAGGTCCTGCACGCCCAGGCTCACGCGGTTGAAGCCCGCCTCGCGCAGTGCCTCGATATGGCTGGCGGTGAGGCCGCGCGGGTCGACCTCGACGGCGACCTCCGCATCGGCGGCAAAATCGAAGCGCGCGCGCGCATGCAGCGCCAGGCGCCGGATGTCATCGGGATTCAGGAAAGTGGGCGTGCCGCCGCCCCAGTGCATCTGGCGTACCTTGCGCCCCGGCGCCAGCAGTCCTGCCACGCGGTCGACTTCGCGCAGGAGGGAATCGAGGTAGCGGCTGGCCTTGGAATATTTCTGTGTGGCGATCATGTGGCAGCCGCAGTAATAACAGAGGCTGTCGCAGAAGGGCAGATGGAAATACAGCGAGAGATCGCGCCCGCTGGCGCGCCGCAATTCCTCGCGCCATACGGTTTCGGTCAGGGCGGGGGAGAAATGCGGCGCCGGGGGGTATGAGGTGTAGCGGGGGCCGGGTTGGCTGTAACGGGCAAGCAGTTTCGTATCCATCGGCCGCGACTCATATAGAGGATATGGTTATCTTTATATCACGCGTATGCGGAACGGTCAAACCGGTAAAATCAGGCCATGGCAACACTGCGTGAGGACGCCCACTACCCTTCCCCGGAGGCCGCCGAGGCAGCGTTCTATCGTGCTTTCGAAAACCGTGATCCACAGGCCATGGGGGGACTGTGGCTGGCTGACCCGGGGGTGGCATGCATCCATCCCCTGGCCGCCCCTTTGACCGGCTACAACGCCGTCATGGCCGGCTGGAAGAGCCTCTTCGACGGCGCGGGACGCTTCCGGGTGCGTGCCGAGTGCGTGGCCGCCCTGGAGGAGGGCGACACCGTTTTCCGCATCGTGCACGAGCACCTCACCCTCGGCGAGGAAGCCGGCAGCCGGCCGCCCATCCTTGCCACCAACGCCTATCGCAAGACGCCGCAGGGGTGGCGCATGGTGCTGCACCACGCCTCGCCCATGCCGGCCGCTGAAGACCAGTCGCGATCCAACGCGACACGCCGGCTGCACTGATGGCGGTCGCACCCTATCGCGCCCCCTGGTGGCTGCCGGGTGGCCATATGCAAACCCTCTACACCTATTTCTGCATCCGCCCGCGCCGCATCCTCTATCGGCGCGAGCGCTGGGAACTGGCGGACGGCGATTTCATCGACATGGACTGGTTGGACGGTCCGCCGCGCGCACCCCTGCTCGCACTATTCCATGGCCTGGAGGGCAACTCCCAGGGGTTCTATGCGCGTGCTCTCATGGCGGGCGTGCAGGCCCATGGCTGGCGCGGCGTGGTGGCGCATTTCCGCGGCTGCTCGGGCGAGCCCAACCGCCTGCCGCGCGCCTATTTCGCCGGCGACAGCGCGGAGGTCGGCGCCATCCTCGCGCGCCTCAAGTCCGTCAATGGCGACGCCGGCCTGCATGCGGTGGGCGTTTCCCTGGGGGGCAACGCTCTGCTCAAATGGCTGGGCGAACAGGGCGAGCAAGCCCGCGCCCTGCTGCAGCGCGCCGTCGCGGTCTCTGCGCCCGTGGACTTGGCCGCCGCAGGCAGGACGCTGGATCGCGGCTTCAACCGTCGCGTCTACACCGCGCATTTTCTGCGCAGCCTCAAGGCCAAGTCGTTGGCCAAGCTGCAGCGCCATCCTGGCCTGTACGACAGGCGCGCAGTGGCGGGCGCGCGCAGCCTGGAGGCGTTCGACAATTTGGTTACCGCCCCGCTGCACGGTTTTCGTGATGCCGACGATTATTGGCGGCGCGCTTCCAGCAAGCCTGGCTTGCTGCGCGTGCAGGTTCCCACCCTGCTGATCAATGCGCGCAACGATCCCTTTCTGCCAGGCAGCGCCTTGCCGCGCCCTGCGGAGGTGTCGCCGTCGGTGGTGCTCGATTTTCCGGCGCAGGGTGGCCATGCGGCCTTCCCCACCACGCCGTTTCCCGGGCGCATCGGCTGGCTGCCCGAGCGCATCCTGGAATTTCTCCGGCAGGACATCCTATAGCGGGAACAGCGGGCGCTGCAGCGGCGAAGTCGCGCGATGCTTGGCGCGGTACATGGACTGGTCGGCCGCGCGCAGGAGGGCGTCCTCGCTCGCCCCGTCGTCCGGAAAAAGCGCATGGCCGATGCTTGCTTCGAGGGAGATCGGCAAGCCATAGAAATCGGCGCCTTCGGCCAGTGCCTGCGATATCTTGCGCAAGGCCGCGGCCACTGCGGCATGGTCGGCCACTTCCTCAAGCAGTATCGTGAATTCGTCGCCGCCGATGCGTGCCACGGTGTCGGACTCGCGCACGCAGCGCAGCAGGCGACGCGCCACCTCGGTGAGCACCGCGTCACCCACATCGTGGCCGTGCGTG
>JAJXXS010000060.1 GCA_021780975.1 Pseudomonadota bacterium | reverse complement strand
TGGTCACCGCCTCGATGTAGCGCTCGCGGTCGACGCGCTTCTCGTCCAGCAGCTGGGCGATGCGCTTGTAGGTGTCGCCCTCGAGGTAGCGGCACGCCCAGTCCTCCATCTCCCATTTGATCTGCCACACGCCCAGGCGGTTGGCGAGCGGGGCGAACAGGTCGCGCGCCTGCTGGCCGAGGAGGCGGCGCGTCGCCTCGTCCGCGCGCGCCACGCAGCGCAAGGCATGGGTGCGCTCGGCCAGCTTGACGACGATGCCGCGCGCATCTTCCACCATGGCGAGCACCATCTTGCGCAGCGCTTCCATCTGCTGATGGCTGTCGCCCGCGGCCAGCGCAGTGTCGCGCGCCAGCTGCTCGATGCGCGCCATGGCGGCGACGGCTGCGGCCAGCTTGCCGGCGGCACCAAAATCCTCCAGCGCGGCGGGGCGCACGCTCGCAAGCGGAAAGAGCAGGGCAGCCAGCACGGCATCGATGCCCAGGCGCAGCTCGGCGACGATCAACGCACTGCCTACCGCATGCGCCATGGCGCGCGCCTCCGGCACCGGACGGTTTTCCGCCGCGGGAGCGAAAAGCGCCGCCAGGCCCTCCTCGGCCAGCGCACGCTCCTCCGCCGACAGCCAGAAGGCGAGCGCCTCGCGGGCCTGCTCCAGGGTGGAGCCTTCGTAGCAGACGGGTTTGCGCTCGGCGGTTTGCATGGCCTTATTATCGCCCCAGCTGCCAATAGCGGCGACGCCTTTCCGCAGCGCTGGCCACCGCCACGCCTGCAGGAGCAAAATCCAGGCGCAAGGCGCCGTCGCGGTCGGTGCGATGCATGGCGGCCCCGGCGCGCCGCACGTCGCCCACCACGCGCCAGTGCGGATGGCCGTAGCGGTTGCGGTAGCCAGCGGAAAAGATCACCCGCGCCGGCCGCACCGCGGCGAGGAAGGCGGGCGTGGTGGAAGTCGCGCTGCCGTGGTGGCCGGCAAGCAGGACACTGCTTGCCAGGCGCGCGGGCAACTGCGCCGCCATTTCGCCCTCGGCGCGCTGCTCGGCATCACCGGTCAGCAGGAGGGCCTGGCCGCCGCTGGAAATCTTCACCACGCAACTCATGGCGTTGTCGGAACGCGCTTCGCGGTACGCCTGCGACGGCGGATTGAGCACGGCAAAGTCCACGCCGTCCCAGCGCCAATGCTGCCCGCGCACGCACGCGAGGCGCCGCGGCGCGGGCCAGGCACCCTGCGCCTGCACCGGCACCGAAGTAAGCAGCCAGCCGGCATCGGCATCGCGCAGCACGGATGCGGCGCCGCCGGTGTGGTCGCTGTCATTGTGCGAGAGCACCAGGCCATCCAGGTGCAGCGCGCCTGCCGCGCGCAGGGCGGGCAGCACGACGCGCTCGCCGGCGTCGCTTTCCCCATAGCTTGGGCCGCTGTCGTACAGCAGGCGGTGGTGTGCGGTCCGCACCAGCACGGCGGTGCCCTGCCCGACGTCCAATACGGTGGCGGCGAAGTGCCCCTGAGGCAGCCGCTCCTCCTCCGGCCACAGCAAGGGCATGAGCAGAAGCGCGCCCAGCCAGCGCGCCGGCATGCCGCGCGGCAGAAGCAGCCACAGCACGCCGGCCAGAGCCGCCACGAGCGCCGGCGCATGCGGCTGCGGGCGCACGAGCACCGGCCAATCCGCCAGAACGTGCAGCAGTCCCCCCTGCCAGGCCATGAGCTGCTGCGCCCACTGCAGGGAAGCGGATAGCCCCGGCACCAGGCCGCCGGCGAGCGCCAGGGGCGTGATCACCCAGCTCACCAGGGGAATGGCCAGGGCGTTGGCGAGCGGACTCACCAGCGAGACCTGCTGGAACAGCATCAGCAGTGCCGGCGCCAGCGCCAGGGTGACGGCCGCCTGCGCCAGCACCCAGCCCTTGAGGGCGGCAAGACGCCCGACGCGGCCTTCGCTCACCCACAAGAGCGCCGCCACGGCGCCGAAGGAAAGCCAGAAGCCGGCCGCCAAAGTTGCCCACGGATCGAACAGACACACCACCAGCAGGGACATCCCGAGCAGGCTGAAAGCCGGCGGGCGCCGTGCCAGCAGGAGGCCGGCGGCCACCGCCGCAAGCATGAACAGGGTGCGCTGGGCAGGAATCTGGAAGCCGGCCAGCAGACTGTAGGCCAGGGCGCTGGCAAAGCCCACCACTACCGCCACCTTGTGCGCCGGCCAGCGCAGGGCAAGGGCGGGGACGCGGCGCCAGCCCCACGCCGCCAGGGCGGCGGCGAGACCGGCCAACAGGGTCACGTGCAGGCCGGATATGCTCATCAGGTGGGTTACCCCGGTGCGATTGAAATCGCGCCACTGCCAGGGCGGGATGGCCTGCTGATCGCCCACCACGAGGGCGGCGACGACGCCGGCGTAAGGCGCCTCGCCGAGCACAGCGAGGATACGCTTGCGGACGCGTTCGCGCGTGGCATCGAGTGCCGCCAGGAAGCCAGCCCCCTGGGACGCCAGCAGTTGCGGCGCCGGCTGCGCCCGCACATAGCCGGTGGCGCCGATGGCATGCTGGAGCAGCCAGGCCTCGTAATCGAAACCGGTGAAGTTCAACTGGCCGTGCGGCTGTTTCAGGCGCGCCGTAAGCTGCCACTCCTGCCCGGCGCGAAAAGGCCGCGGCGCCGGTTCGACGTCGCGCGGCGCATACCAGGACAGGCGCACGCGCCGCAGGCCCAACGCCTGCCCCGCGGCAAGGTCGAAATCAAATACCTGCCCCCAGGGCGTATCCTGCGGCAGGCCGGAGACGCGGCCGGCGAGCCCCACGTCCGCTCCCTCGGCGGCCGCGGGCAGGCGCTCCGCCAACCTCTGCTCGGCACGCCATGCCGTATAGGCAAAGCCGAGCGCGCCGACCAGAAGCAGGACGCCCCCCTGACGGGCGAGCTCGTAGCCCTGGCGCCGGGCGCGCGGCAGCAGCAGGACGCCGGCTGCCAGCGGCAGAATCCACAGCCATGCCGCATCCGGCAGGCGCTCCTGGGTCTGCAGCCAGCCGCTGCCCGCGGCAAAGGCCGCGCAGTAAAACCAGAACGGAAACTCAAAGCGGGCCAAGCGCGCCATCCGCCAGATGCAGGCGCCGCTCCATGCGCGCGGCGATTTCGGCGTCGTGGGTGACAATGACGAGGCTGGTCCCCAGCTTGCGGTTGAGATCCTGCATGAGCGCGAAAACATGCTCCGCAGTACGGCGGTCCAGGTTGCCCGTGGGCTCGTCGGCCAGCACGCAGGCCGGATGCGTGACCAACGCCCTCGCGATGGCGACGCGCTGGCGCTCGCCGCCGGACAGCTCTCCCGGCCGGTGCGCCAGGCGCTGCGCCAGGCCCACCTCCGCAAGCATGGCCGCGGCCTGGGCGAGGGCCTCGTGGCGCGGCGTGCGGCGGATGAGGAGCGGCATGGCGACGTTCTCCTGCGCGCTGAATTCCGGCAGCAGATGGTGGAACTGGTAGACGAAGCCGAGCGCGCGGTTGCGCAGACGGCTCAAGTCGCCCTGCCCCATCTCCTGCAGCGGCTGGCCGAGCAGGCGCACGCCGCCGGCGCTCGGCGCATCGAGGCCGCCCAGCAGATGCAGCAACGTGGACTTGCCCGAACCGGAGGCGCCCGCGATGGCGACCATTTCGCCGCGCGCGACACTGAGGCTGACCTCGCGCAGCACGGCCACTTCCTGGCGTCCCTGGCGATAGGATTTGCTCAGCCCGCTGCACTCCAGCACCGGTTCACTCATAGCGCAGCGACTCCGCGGGGTTGAGGCGCGACGCGCGCCAGCTGGGGTAGAGGGTGGCGGCCAGGCTCAGGCTCAGCGACACCGCCGTGATGGTGGCGACGTCGCTCCATTCCAGCTTGGATGGCAGCTTGCTGATGTAATAGACGTCGGCCGGGAAGAGATTGATGCCGAACAAGTGCTCCAGGAAAGGCACCACGGTTTCCACGTTGAGCGCCAGCGCCACGCCGCCGGCGACGCCCAGCAGCGCGCCCACCACGCCGATGAAGGCGCCCTGCAGGATGAAGATGCTCATGATGCTGGCCGGCTGCGCTCCCAGGGTGCGCAGGATGGCGATGTCGGCCTGCTTGTCGGTCACCGCCATGACCAGGGTGGAGACGATGTTGAAGGCGGCCACGGCGACGATGAGCAGCAGGATGAGGAACATCATGCGCTTCTCGATCGCCACAGCGCGGAAGAAGTTGGTGTTCTGCTTGGTCCAGTCGGTGACGAAATAATTGCCCTGCAGGCTCTGCGAGAGCTCCTGGTCGACGAAGGGGGCGCGGAAGGGATCCCTGAGCTTGAGGCGCACGCCGGACACGCGCTGCCCCAGGCGCGTGAGCAGCTGGGCATCGTGCAGGTCGATGAAGGCCAGGCCGGCGTCATAGGTGTACATGCCGGCGTCGAACACGCCCACCACGTCGAACTGCTTGAGGCGCGGCATGATGCCCAGCGGCGTGATGTTGCCCTGCGCGCTGATGAGGGTGACCTTGTCCCCCACCGTCACCCCCAGCTCGCGCGCCAACTGCGAGCCCAGGATGATGCCGAAGCCGCCCGGCTGGAGCGCGAACGGCGTGCCCGCCTTCATGTCCTTGCCGAGGTCGCCGATCTTCTGCTCGTCGGCCGGCAGCACGCCGCGGATGAGTGTGCCGCGCACGTTGCCGTTGGCCGCCAGCATGGCTTCGGTCTCCACGTAGGGAGCGGCGGCGAGCACCTGCGGATTGGCCTGGGCCTGCCGCGCGACGCTGCGCCAGTCGGCCAGTGTGTTGTCCGCGCCGGTGATTTCGACATGCGCGGTCAGGCCGAGGATGCGGGTGCGCAGCTCGTCCTGAAAGCCGTTCATCACCGACAGCACGACGATGAGCGCGGCGACGCCGAGGGCGATGCCCGCGGCCGACACCAGCGAAATGAAGGAGATGAAGTGGTTGCTGCGCTTGGCGTGGGTGTAGCGCACACCCACCATCAGTTCGTAGGGCGCCGCCATCATTCCCCCAGCAGGTGCAGCACCACGCGGCGGCTTTGCGGCGCGCGCCGGTGCTCGTAGAGGTAGACGCCCTGCCAAGTGCCGAGCGCTGCGGCGCGGTCGATGACGGGCAGGGAAAGCTGGCTCTGCGTGAGCGCAGCCCGCACATGGGCGGGCATGTCGTCGGGGCCCTCGGTGGTATGGCCGTAGATCGGATCGTCCTCCGGCACCAGGCGTGAGAAGAAGCGCTCCAGATCCGCTCGCACCTCGGGGTCGGCGTTTTCCTGTATCAGCAGGCTGGCCGAAGTGTGCTGCACGAATACGGTCAGCAAGCCTTCCTGCACCCCGCTGCTGCGCACGAAATCCTGCAGAGGCTGGGTAAAGGCATACAAACCCTTGCCCCGCGTAGAAAGAACCAGGAGATGGCGTGCTTGGCGCATGGGGCTGGATTGTATGCGAGAAAGGCTGTCCCGGCCTGACCGCAGAAACCGGCGCGAGTTTCCCGCGCTACACTGCGCCCATGCGCTTGATCGTGCCGCACCTGTTCCCCCCCGACCGCCTGCGCGACGCGGCAGCGGCCGGACTGCGCCTCCCCGCCCTGGAGACGTTGCGCGCGCGCGGCCGCATGCAGGCCGGCGCACCGCGCAGCCTGGAAGCGGTCCTGGGCGAATTATTCGGGCTGGGCGTGCACGGAGACATTGCCCTTGCCCCCAGCCTGCTGAAGGGGGCAGGCATGGAGCCGGGCGATGCCTGGTGGGTACGCGTCGATCGCGTCCATCTGCAAGTCAGGCGCGACAGTCTCGTGCCGATCATGGGACCAACCCTCCAAGTGCAGCGCATGGAGGCGGCGGCCCTGAGGGCGAGCCTGGTCCAACATTTCGGCCCTGCCTTCTCTCTCGTGGGGACGCCGGAGGAGGATTGGTACTGGCGGCGTTCGGCGCCCCTGGCCCTGGACATGGCGCCCCCCAGCGTGGCGGCGGGGCGTGCCGTGGCCCCCCAGCGTGGCGGCGCCGTGTTTGAGTGGCAAAAGCTGGTGAACGAGGTTCAGATGCTGCTGCATGACCACCCGGTCAACTTGGCGCGCGATGCTGCGGGACAGCCTGCCATCAACTCGCTTTGGGCCTGGGGCGAAGGGCGCTGGACGGCGCCGCGCGGCGGAGCGGCGGCGGTTTATGCGGGTCATCCTCTGGCCCGCCAACTCGCCCGCGGCCTGGGAGCGGCATGCGCCGCGCAGCCGGCCCACTGGGACAGGCTCCTGCCGCAATCGGCCGTCATTGTGCTGGACGCGCTGCTTGAGCCGGGACAATACGACGACGCCTGGGCCTGGCGTGCCGCGCTGCTGGATCTCGAACGCGACTGGCTCGTCCCCCTGCTGCGGGCGCGCAGAAGCTTCTCTCTGGAAGACCCGCAAAGCGGCGGCACACTCCACTGGCGGCCATCGATGGCCTGGCGGGTCTGGCGCAGGCCCGTGCCCCTGGCACACCCGGCAGTTCCGCCCCTCTCCCCCGCTCCCGTCTCGCCAGAAGACGAATTCGGCAACCGCCGTTGAGGCGGCGCGCAAGGGCGAAGCGCGTTGCTTAGGCGGACGCCTAATAGGTCAGCGTCACGACATCGTCGTCCATGGCCTGCTGGATGACGTACGCGCCGCCGACGGTTTCCTCGATCTCGGGGATGAGGTCGTTGCCCCACAGGTCGAGGGTGGGCGTGCATACCTTGAATTTCACGCCGGCCTCGTGTGCGTCCTTGATGAAGTCATACACGCTCTTGGGCGACCCTTCCTGGACATGGAGTTTTTCCGCCACGCCCTTCTTGGCCAGCTCGCCCGCGCGCGCCGTGAGGATGACCTCGACCTCGTATTCCATGGCGGCGGCCACGGTGGCCTGGAAAAACGGCGCGCCGAGTTCCGACGGGTTGGCGGGATCGGTGTTCACCATCACGATCATGAGTTTGTCGGCCATGTTCGATCTCCAGAGTTCATAAAGGGGCGGGCAGAAAAATTATATCCAACTAAAAGTCCGACACCGGAGCTGCCTCACGGATGCAGCATCACGCCAGGCTGACGCGGGCCAGCCCTGCATCCAGCCGGCGCAACACCTTGTCGCGCCCGAGCAGCTCCAGAGTGGCGTCGATGGCCGGCGTCTGCGGCACGCCCGTCACCAGCACGCGCAAGGGCATGGCGAGCTTGGGCAGCTTCAGTCCGTACTCCTTGGTCACCGCCTTGAGGCAATCGTTCAACGCCGCGCGCTCCCAGTGCACATCCTGCAGCCGGCCGCGCAACGCCACGAGTGCGGGCTTCGCCTCGTCGCTCAGATGTTCGGCCAGCACTTCCTCCTGCAGATGCATGTCACGATAGAACAGCGACGCAGCATCGGCCAGTTCGACCAGCGTAGAGGCGCGATCCTTGAGCAGACCCATCAGTGCCCCGAGGGGCGGACCGCCGGCCACAGACAGACCCTGGGCCGCGAAGCGCGGCTCCACCAGCCCGGCCAGACGTGTGTCATCGGCGACCTTGAGGTATTGCTGGTTGAGCCACAGCAGTTTCTCGGGATTGAACTTCGCCGGCGAGCGGCTCACATGCTCAAGGTCGAACCAGGCGCAGAACTGCTCCATGGAAAAGATCTCGTCATCGCCATGTGACCAGCCCAGGCGCGCCAGATAATTGAGCAGCGCCTCGGGCAGGTAGCCGTCCTCGAAATACTGCATCACGCTCACCGCGCCATGGCGCTTGGACAGGCGTTCGCCGTCCGCGCC
>JAJXXS010000145.1 GCA_021780975.1 Pseudomonadota bacterium | reverse complement strand
GTTTCAAAGCGAGATCGTGGCGCGCGGCCTGGGCACGGCGGACGATCTCACCCAGGCACATCTGCTCTCGCCGGCCTATCTGGATCGCCAGATCGATCAGTGCCGCGAGGCGCTCGGGCTCGCCACTTTGGACGCCTTCCTCATCGACCAGCCCGAGGTCCATATTCCCCGCCTCGGCAAGGAGGAACTCAACCGCCGCCTGTTGCGCGTGTTCTTGCTGCTGGAGAAGGCGGTGCAGGAGGAACGCATCGCCTGCTACGGCATGGCCACCTTCCATGGCTTGCGCACGGAAACCGACAATCCGCTGTTCCAGTCCTTGACCTCCATGCTGGGCCTGGCGGAGAAAGCGGCGCGCGAGCTTGGCGGCGCGCAGGCGAAGCACCATTTCCGCGTCGCGCAGATGCCTTTCAATCAAGTGATGCTGGAGGGTTACACGCGCTTTTCCCAGGCCACCGGCCAGGGCAACGTGGCCTCCAGCATCCAGGCCGCGCACCAGTTGAAGGTCTATGTCATGGCCAGCCATAGCCTGTTGAAGGGGCATCTGGCGGAGCAAGGCGTGGAGGTTGTCGCGCAGGCGCTTTCCGACCTGCCCAATCCGGCGCAGCGCGCCCTGCAGTTCAACCGCTCCACCCCGGGTGTGGGCACCAGCCTGGTCGGCATTTCCTCCCCGGCACATCTGGACGACGCCCTCGCGGTCGCCGCCCGCGAGCCCTTGAGCAAGGCCGCATACCTGAAACTCTACGCACGCGCGGACTGAACATGGATTTGATTCTTCCCGACTGGCCGGCACCCGGGAATGTGCATGCCTGCATGACCACAAGAAGCGCAGGTGCCAGCACCGGCAGCTATGCAGGGCTCAATCTCGGCGACCACACCGGGGACGATGCGGGCGCGGTGGCGCGAAATCGCGCGCAGCTGCGCCAGCTGCTGCCGGCGGACCCCTGCTGGCTCAAGCAGGTTCATGGCCATGCGGTCTGTCGCGCGGACGACCCGGCCAGTTCGCGGGCCGCGGATGCTGCCGTGGCGCGGCAGCCGCGTGTGGTCTGCGCCGTGCTGACCGCGGATTGCCTGCCGGTGCTGCTGTGCGACCGCGCCGGTGGCGTGGTGGCGGCGGCCCATGCGGGCTGGCGCGGTTTGGCGGGCGGGGTGCTGGAGGCCACTGTCGCTGCCATGGGCGTGTCCCCCGGGGAACTGCTCGCCTGGCTGGGGGCTGCCATCGGACCGCAGGCCTTTCAGGTGGGAACGGAGGTGCGCGAGGCTTTTGTCGCCGATCTGCCGGCTTGTGCGGAAGCTTTCACTCCTGATGCTGCACCCGGCAAATGGCGCGCCGATATCTACCAGCTTGCCCGCCTGCGCCTTGCGCGCGCGGGCGTGGCGGACATTTTCGGCGGCGGCCTGTGCACGGTCACGGATGCGGCGCGCTTCTATTCCTACCGGCGCGATGGGGCAACGGGGCGCATGGCGAGCTGCATCTGGCGTGAATAGGCAGGCGGCCAGCTCAACGGAAGCGCAGCGACAGATCCACGGCGCGCAGGTGCTTGGTCAGGCCGCCTACCGAGATGCGGTCCACGCCCGTTCCCGCGACCTCGCGCACATTGTCGAGGGAGATGTTGCCTGATGCCTCCAGCTTGGCGCGCCCGGCGGTGATCTTGACGGCGGCCTTGAGCGTGGCGAGGTCGAAGTTGTCGAGCAGCACGAGATCGGCGCCTGCCTGCAGGGCCGTTTCCAACTGGTTGAGGTTTTCCACTTCAATCTGAATTGCCACACCACCACCCAGCGCGCGGGCGGCGGCCAAGGCTTGCGGGATGCCGCCGGCTGCAGCGATGTGGTTTTCCTTGATGAGGATGGCGTCGTAGAGGCCCATGCGATGGTTGACTCCACCCCCTACCGCGACCGCGTATTTTTGCGCCCGGCGCAACCCCGGGATGGTCTTGCGCGTGTCGTATATCTGGGCTGGCGTGCCCGCCACGGCGTCCACGTAGCGGCGCGTGACGGTGGCCACGCCTGAGAGCGTCTGCAGATAGTTGAGTGCGGTGCGCTCGGCGGTGAGCAGGGCACGGGCATTCCCCTCCAGTTCGCAAAGGGTCTGGTTGGGGTGGACCGGAGCCCCTTCGGGCACCAGCCAGCGCAGGACGACGCGCGCGTCGAGGCGGCGCAAGACTGCCTCGAACCAAGGTACGCCGCACAGCACGGCGGCCTCCCGGCAAAGCAGCGTGGCGCGTGCTGCGGTTGCAACGGGGACCAGGGCGGCCGTCAGATCGCCGGCACCTACGTCTTCTTCCAGCGCGCGGGCGGCGTCTTCACTGGCAATGCGGGCAATATCTGCGGGAGTAAAAATCGAAGGCATGTTGCAAAGTAGGCAAGAGGAATAAACACGCATGGCAGCAGGCATTGTAAGTCAGCTGCCAAGGTCGGCAGGAAGGTTTTCCAGTGCAAGCGTAGCTTAAGCGAGGGTTGCTATCGATGGGCAGTGCTGCTGGAAAAATGGCTGCATGGCGGCGTTCGCCCCGGGGGTACAAGCGGATGGTGCACAGAAGTGGGGTCTACCAGAAGCGCGGGTTACCCTGGTTTTCCTGGCTTCCGGGTAGATCTGCAGCGCGGCTTGTCGTACTCGCTCGGTTCATCCACCGCGATGAAATGTTCAGCGCACTGGAAGGCCGCGATGATGTTGGCGCAGGCGATGCCCGCCTTCGGCAGTCCCTGGACGTTGTAGGGCAGAACGCCGCGCTTCCCAGCAAGGCGGGGCGCTGATGAGGGCGCGCGGTATGGCATCACGGCCGGCAACGGCCTGCGCCGTTGCCGTGTGCAGCCTCAATAGCCCAGACTTGCCAGGCGCGTCGTATCGGGAGCACCGAGGCGCGCCACCTGCAAATGGGTATCGCGCTTGGCCACTTCCTTGCCATTCAAGTAAAGCGCGGTTTCCATGCGGTACTTGCCTTGCGGCACGCCGCTAGGAAGAGCCAAGGCAAAAGTGCTTTGGAAGGCCCCCGAGGCGGCGTCTTGGTTGACCTGCTTGCGCAGCGTCTTCAGCGCCTTGCCGTTGGGAGCGTAGAGGGTGGCGGCTTCCTCGACCAGCGGGGTGGGGCTGTCCTGGCCTTGCACGATCTGCACGTAGGAAACCAGTTCGGTCTTCTCGCCGGGCTTTATGACAGCCGGCGAAAAGCGCGTCTCATAGCGGTCCACCACGGTGTTTTGCGGCAGCTTGCCCTGATGCGTGGCGCGATAATCCTCCTGCACCTGCTGAGCGGTTTTGACCTGGCGCACATGATAGTTGTAGGCGACGCAGGCGAGCGCGCCGACCGCGCCGCCGATCAGCGCGCCTTTCACCGTGTTGTTGCCGCCGCCGATGAGTGCCCCGGCCACCGCCCCGACAGCGGCGGCAATGCCGGTGTTGCAGCCGCCGCTTTCGCTCCCGGCCGCCGGGCCACTGTCTCCCCCCGGGGTCGCGCAACCGCCCAGGGTCAGGCTTCCGGTAAGCAGAAGCACAAAAATTTTCACGCTGCAGCGATTTGGATGATGCATGAGATGTCTCCCCGTATCAGTTGTGTAAGTTGGGTATTTCACTGGCCGGCCAGGCGCAGGCCGCAGTGGCTGCAGAACAGCGCCCCGGACTCGATGGGTTGCGCGCATTCAGGGCAGGTCGCCGGACTGGCGCCCAGGGTCTGGCTGAGCATGGCGGCGGGCAGGGCAGGCGGGCTCGTGCCCTGGTTGACTGCCGCCAGGGATTGCAGCTTGGCTTGGTCCGCTCGGGCGCTGGGAGCGACGATCATGCTCTGCTCGGCGGCGAACTGGCTCAGGTGCTGGGAGAGCCAGGTGGTCTGATCGGGCACTCCGTGCATCGCGGTGATGTAGCGCTCGGCATTCTTGCCGAAGGTTACGCTGTCGAGCTGCGCGACCCAGACCCTGAGGGTCATGTTTTCCACATTGATGACCTGCTTCTGGGTCTTCAGGCGGTCGGTCCATTGGTTGCCGTAATCGACGCGGGCGGCTTGGTAGTTGCCCTTCATCTCCACCCAGTACAGCGTGGAAATGAAGTCGAAGCGCTCCCAAAGGCGGTGGCCCACATGAAAGCAATACGACGCCACCAGCAGCATGGCAGCGCCGAAGATGGCGTAGCTGCTGGCGTCGCGGCTGAATGCGCGCGGATCTAGCATGCTGCCGAACCCTACCAGCGCCAAAACCCCCAGCGCAAGCAACGCCAGACCGAGCACGCCCAGCCAAGCCAACCAGCGGTAGCGCGGCAGCGTGAAGGCCCCCGCGAAATCCATGCGACGCAAATCGTCGGGTGGCAGCGGCTGGCTTTCTTCCAGAAACTGGCTGAAGAACTCGCCGCTTTCCAGGTTCAGCGCCACCTGCGGCGTGATGCGCTCATAGCGCCGGTTGGGAATTTGTTCGCTCCAATTCTGCTGCATGACCCGTTCGAGCTCGTCGAGCAACTGCTTAGGGTGTGCGTTGAGCGCCAGGCTGGCCTGCTGCCATGTGATCTGCGTGCGCGGCGCAGGCGGGGTCTGGTGCAGCAGGGCCAGGAAGAACAGCACCACGGCGGCGCTGGCAGCCAGGAGAAGGGCGAAGGCTTGCAGGTTCATCGCCAACCAGGAGATGTCGGGCAGAGCGCCGCCGACAAACGCCAGCCCGAGCGGCAGGAAGATGGGCGCAAGGACTAGGGCGACAAGAGGCCACCGACTCAACTCGGTGGTGTTGCGGCTGAACAATGGTCGCAGCAGCAGGAAGGCGCTGAACAGGAAATAGAACAGACTCAGCCAGGCCGAGGCCGGGCCCGCTTGGGCACCCACCCAGGCGACGAGAAAACTCAGCAGGGTCACCACCAGCGCAACGGCCGACTGGAATTGCTTTTGTGCTAGTTTTTGCACCGGCTGCGGCGAAAAAATCAGCGCCGGGATCCAGCTGTAGAGGAGGCCGTTGAGCGCTCCTTTGGGTTCCTGGTAGCTGAGTGCGCCCTGGCGCAGGGTTTCCTTGAGTGCGTCGGCTTCGCGCGAGGTTCTGTCTGTGTCGGGTTGGAGTTCCGGTGCCAATCCTGCCGGTTGGCCGCGGCCGAAGAAGAAGCGCAGCTGAGCCAGCGCGCGGCCGCCGTAATACAGGCCCTGCAGCAACAGGAATACCCCCAGCGCCAGCTGCAGGCCCCAGAGGCCCGCGTGCACAGCGAGCTGGGCGCGGCTCATGAAGAGCAGGGCCAGCGCGCCTACAAGCAGCAATGCCGCTGCGATGAGCCAGAAGACATTCTCCACCCGGAAGGGGTTGGGAAAATCCAGGCGCCGGCTTTCTGAGCTGTATTCGTACGACATGGGGTCTTACTGGATCTGGATGTTGGAAAGGGCTTGTTGCTGCGCGTCGCGCGCCTGCTTCAGCAGGGCTAGCGCCGCGGCGTTGTCGGGCGCAAGTTTGAGGGCGTTCTTGGCGCTGGCGATGGCGCAGTCGTATTTCTGATCGTCCATGCAGCTTTTCCCTTGTGCCAAGATGCTCGCCACTGCGGCGCTCAGGTCTGGGGTGGGCGTGCGTGGCGCTTTGGTTTGCACATGCACATCACCGTTGGGCAGCGCTTTGGCGGCATTGATCGCAGGCGCCGGCGCTTCGGGCGCGCTTACCAGGGGCGGCGGAGTACGCGGCTCCACCGTGGGCGGTGCCAGGGGTTGCGTTGCCGGCGCCTGCGCACTGGGCGGCACCGGGATTGCAGCGGGATGGGGCGCGGTGACGGCAGCGGGATGGGGCGCGGTGACGGCAGCGGGACCCGAGTCTGCGGTCGGCACCGGTTTGATGTCGTGCATGGAATTGCGGAACACGAAATAAGCCCCTGCAGCGATCACGATGAGAAGCATGCCCCCGCCGGCCAGCAGGGGCAGGGCGCTGCGCCTAGCGGAGCGAGCGGATCCTGTGTTGGGGGGCGGGGAGGCCGACGTCATCGGTGCGCCGGGGGGCGCCAGTGCGGATGCGGTGGACGCGTGGTCGGCTGCTGCACCGGTTGCCGGTTTAGGCGCGTCGGCTTCGGTCGACAGCGGGGCGGGGGCAACGGGGGCTGGCGTTCTGCTCGGCGCCATATGCGGCGCATCCCCGGCGCTCAAGTCGCGCCCGCATTTGGCGCAAAAGCGTGCCTCAGGCTTGTTGGGGTGGCCACAGGCGGCACAAGGCACGGCGCCGGGCACTGCGGTGGTCTCTGCAAGGGGGCTTTGCGGCGGGGCTGCAACCGTGGACGCGGGCGTGGCGAGAGCAAATCCGCATTTGGCGCAGAAGCGCGCGCCAGGCTTGTTCGGGTGCTGGCAGGAAGGGCATGCCTGTGGCGCTGCACTGCCGAGATCGTGGCCGCAGCGCGCGCAAAACTTCGCCTCGGGGCGGTTATCCGCGTGGCACTGGGGGCAAGTGCTCATGGCCTACCCCGCTTATTTGAGTTTGTGGCCACAATGGCCGCAGAATGCGTCGTCCGCGCTGATCTCGCCGTTGCAGGCCGGGCAGCGCAGGTGCTCCGTTGCAGGGGCGCCGCTGGAGGCTGGTGTGGCGGCAGCCGGACGCTCGGCACTGCCCTTCTGGCGCTGTTCCTCCATCTTGCGCCGCGCGTCCTCGGCGCGGCGCTTGGCCTCCTCGGCGACGTTGCGTGCTTGATCCAGCCGCTGACGCAGAGCTTCCTTTTCCGCGCTCACGTCGAGGCCATCGGTGACGATGAGATAGATCTGGCAATACCCCTGCAGTGAAACCAGACCCGGCAGGGCCATCATGGCCGCGAAGAGCAGCCCGGCACCGCCCAGGCCAGCGGCGATCAGGCCGCTGCCCGCGCCGCCACCGGCCGCGCCAGGCGCAGCGCCGAAACCTCCCCCATAGCCGCCGCCATAGGCGCTGTCTGGGCCATAGCCGCCGAAACCGCCGCTGCCCATCATGCCGGGCATGGGAAGGTGGCTGAACAATCCGCCGCCGGTATGCAGGATGGAAACCGAGAGTGCGGTGCTCACCAGGGTGCCGGACCAGAAAATCATGCCCAGCACCAGAGCGGTGATCAGCACCAGGATACCCAGGAACACCAGCAGCACGACCGCGAGGGCCAGGCGCTGACGGATCACGGCATAGAGGGTGGATACCGTGTCGAACACCTTTTCACCGCTCCAGATCGCCGGTCCGGCCAGGGGCATGAAGACGAACACGAGGGCGGCGTAGGCCAGCCCCAGGATCAGGATGGACAAGGGCGAGGCGACGAAATACAGCAGCGCTCCCAGAACCGGTATCTTGCAGACCAGGAAAAGCAGGGTGACCGCCAGGATCAAGCCGAGAAAGATGGCGAACACCAACAGGGCGATGAGGACGAGGCGATGGCTGATCGCCAGCGAGCGCATGACCGAATCGACGATCGACATGGGCTCGTTGCTCTGCGCCTGGTGCATGAGCATGATGCCCACGGCGCTGGTACCGTACAGATAAACCACAAAGGCAAGGAGGGCGCCCAGCGCCGTAAGTCCGGGGGAATGCGCAAGGCCCAGCAGCATGAAGACGGCGACACCCAGCACCAGCGTCAGCGCCAGCAGGACCAGCGCGCGCCAATTACGCAGGGCTTCCAGGGCGTTCAACAGACTGCCGAGGTGACGGTATTGCTCCGGCACAGTAAAGCTCATTTTCTACTCTCCCCTAGTTATCTTGATTGTTCAGCCTTTGGAAGGCTTGGTGCAGTCTAGATTAAATCGTGTCGGCGGGATAGCGCGCGTAGGCCGC
>JAJXXS010000054.1 GCA_021780975.1 Pseudomonadota bacterium | reverse complement strand
AAGTTGTAGAACGGCGGTGGCGAGGCGACCGCCCACTCCAGGGTGTGGCCGTTCCAGGCGTCGCCGGTGACGTCGCGCAGCGCTTCCCGGTTCTTGATGCTGACGACCAGCTGCATGACCTGGCAGACGATGCCCCAGAAGATCACCACGGCGCCGCCTGCGGCCACTTCCAGATAGGGCTGCCAGGCCGGGTTGTCGTAGTGGTCCAGGCGCCGTGGCATGCCCATGAAGCCGAGGGCGTACAACGGCATGAAGGCGAGGAAGAAGCCGATCGCCCAGGCCCAGAAGGCGCGTTTGCCCCACTTCTCGTCGAGACGGAAGCCAAAGGCCTTGGGGAACCAGTAGGCGTAGCCGGCGAAGTAGCCGAACAGGGCTCCGGGGATCAACATGTTGTGGAAGTGCGCCACCAAAAATTCGCTGTTGTGCAGCACGAAGTCGGCCGCCGGCACGGACATCAGCACGCCGGTCATGCCGCCGATGGTGAAGGTGACGATGAAGGCCAGGGTCCACAGGACGGGCGTGGTGAACTGCACGCGCCCGCGGTACATGGTGAACAGCCAGTTGAAGATCTTCACCCCCGTGGGCACGGCGATGATCATGGTGGCGATGCCGAAGAACGCGTTCACGTCAGCGCCCGCGCCCATGGTGAAGAAGTGGTGCAGCCACACGGCGAAGGACAGCACGCCGATGGCGATGCTGGCGTAGACCATGGAGTGGTAGCCGAACAGGCGCTTCTGCGAGTAGGTCGCCACCACCTCGGAGAACATGCCGAAGGCCGGCAGGATGACGATGTACACCTCGGGATGGCCCCAGATCCAGAACAGGTTGGGGAACATCATCAGGTTGCCGCCGAGGTTGTTGGTGAAGAAATGCATGCCCAGGTAGCGGTCCAGGGTCAGCAGGCCCAGGGTCACGGTCAGCACCGGGAAGGCCATCATGATGAGCGCGGTGGTCACGAAGATGGCCCAGGTGAACACGGGCAACCTCATGTAGGTCATGCCAGGAGCGCGCATCTTGACGATGGTGACGAAGAAGTTGATGCCGGTCATGAGGGTGCCTATGCCCCCCAGCTGCAGGCTCCAGATCCAGTAGTCAACTCCCGGACCGGGGCTGTAGGGTTGTTCCGACAGAGGCGGATAACCGGTCCAGCCCGCATGGGAGAAATCGCCCACGCCGAGGGAAACCATCACCAGTGCCGCGCTGATCACCGTGAGCCAAAGGCTGATGGCGTTCATGAAGGGGAAAGCCACGTCGCGGGCGCCGATCTGCAGCGGCACCGCGATGTTCATCAGGCCGATGAAGAAGGGCATCGCCACGAAGATGATCATGATGGTGCCGTGGGCACTGAAGATCTGATCGTAGTGGTAAGGCGGCAGATAGCCGTGCGACGGCCCTTCGGCGACAGCCTGCTGGGCGCGCATCATGATGGCGTCGGCAAAACCGCGCAGCAGCATGATGAGGGCGAGGATCACATAGATGACGCCGATCTTCTTGTGATCGACGCTGGTGAGCCACTCCTTCCAGAGATAGGTCCATTTGCCGTAGTAGGTGATCAGCCCCAGGACGACGGCGCCGATGGCCAGGGCAATGCCCACCGTCCACATGACGATGGCGTTGTCGAAAGGTATGGCGGAAACGGTGAGTTTGCCGAACAGTGCGGAATCCATAGTCAGTAGCCCCTTAAACGCCCATCTTCATGCCGGGCGCTTGCTGCTTCGCCCGGGGAGGATTGGCCATGTATTTCTGGATGATGTCGTCGAAAAGATGCGGCTTCACCGTGGAGAAGAACTCCGGCGGGTTGTTCTGGCTGGCCACTTCCAGTTGCTTGAAAGCGGCCTCATCGAGGTTCTTGGGCGATTGTCTGACCTGCTTCACCCAGGCGTCGAAGCCCTGCTGCGACGTCGCCACGGTGTCGAAATACATGCCCGAGAAGCCGGCGCCGCTGAATTGGGTATTGAGCCCCTTGTACGTGCCCGGATGGTCCGCCACCAGATGCAGGCGAGTCTGCATTCCTGCCATGGCGTAGATCTGGCTGCCCAGGCGCGGGATGAAGAACGAGCTCATCACCGAATCGGAGGTGATGCGGAAGCTCACCGGCACGCCGGCGGGTATCACCAGGCGATTGACCGAGGCGATGCCCAGTTGCGGGTAGATGAACAGCCACTTCCAGTCCAGCGAGACGGCTTCCACCTGCACGGGCTGAACCGTGGAGGCGATGGGCCTGTAGGGACTCAGCTCGTGCGACGACTTCCACACCAGGACGCTGAGGGCGGCGACGATCACGGTCGGCACCAGCCAGACGATGGCCTCGATCTTGCCGGAGTAGTCCCACTTCGGAGCATAGGTCGCGGCCTTGTTGGAGGCGCGATATTTCCAGGCGAAGGCGAAGGTCATGAGAATGACCGGAATCACCACGATGAGCATGAGCCCGAACGCGGTGAGGATGAGAGTCTTCTCATCCGCGCCTATCGGCCCCATGGGGTCCAATAGCGCCCAATGTCCGTTTCCGCAGCTGCCTGCGCAGGCCAGCGCCCCTTGCGGCAGGTAGCCGCGCCATGACCGTTTTCCCGAAGTATTGCCCACGACCTTGCTTCCTTAAATAAAACTTATTTATTTCCATACCCCAGCCGACCGGCAGGAAAGCACGCCGACGCGCCAGGCGCCAAATTTTGGAGACGCGCATGATGCCTCAAGGTTTTTGGTTTTTGCATCAAAGATTTGAATTAGCGCATTAGCAATCGCTAATTGACCCGGGGGGCGAAAAAATCCCGCGCACTCACGGTTAATCATTAAATAATTAAATAGTGCTTTTTGGATGGGCCAGGGGCTATTCGAAGGGAGCACGACCCCACGCCCGCGCAGACTATTGCTTTTGTCTAGGTCGGAGCGAAGCGGGAACTTCTGCAACGGCAAAGAGCACATGGAGGCAGCATGCTTAACCAGTGCTTACGTGGTCGAGCGCGAACAACAACAGTGCCGTATGAAAAAAACTCATCACGGCAATGCAGGCAGAACCTTGTTCACCGCTATCGGAACGATTTTCCCGCCGGACTCATGGCGAGGCAGGCAAGCTTGGAGCCCAGGTGGCCCCGCAAGATGCCACGGCCGCGCCCCCTGCGGCCGGGATAAAAAAGCCCGCCTTGGCGGCGGGCTGCTTACAAGCCGGAAGGACTCAGGCCTTGGCGGAGAAGGCGTTGCAATAGCCGTGCGGGCTGATGGCGCCGTCGACGATCTTGCACTTGCCATCGGCCTTGGCGCTGGCACCAGGGATGAACTGGATGCACTTGCTGCAATCCTTGCCATCCTTGGGCGTGTCCTGATACTGCATCGCCGCCTTGGGCACACCGGCCACGGCTTCGCGCGTCATCACGCCGGTGGCGGTCACCACGGCGATGGAAGCGAGCAGGGCGCTGCCCTTGAGGAAGCCGCGACGGCTGACTTTTTCGTTCAATACTTCGAGTTGCTTAAGGTCTTTCATTGCTATCTCCATTTAACTGCCACTCAATAGCCGCCGGCTTTTGCATCCGGCGACACCACCGACAACCGCAGGCGGACCTAACCCTATCCTGCCGCGCTCGCGTTCAAAACAATCCCCAGCCGAAAGCCGGCGGACTCTGGCTGGACACGACCCGGTGTCCCGGCGAGAACATCACCGAGCCGTTGCCGGACCCCGGGTACACGTAGTACCACACCTGCTGGCTGCCAAGCATGAACTTCTGCGCCGGCTGGCCCAGCAACGCGGCCACCTGATCCTCAGACATCCCCGCCTGGATTTTGTGCCAGTTTTCGCGTACCGAACTTTCCTTGCTGTGGATCTGCTGGGCGGCCGCGGCCGCCGCGGCCTGGGCCGCCTTGGCCGATTCAGCCTGCTGCGCCTGCAGCTGCTTCACCTGGGCGCGCAGCTCGTGCACCTCGGTGTTCAGTTCGGTCGGCTGCTGCGGCTGCGCCGGAGCGGCCACCGACGCAGCCGCTGGATGCTGGATCTGCTCCAGCTTGTCCACCCTGACTGCGAGCGTATGCACCTCGCTGCGCAGCTCATGCAATTCGCGCAACAGCGCGGCATTGCTGTCACCCGCGGCCGAGGCCGGGGAGCCCATGGCAAGCAGCACAACCGCGGCCACCCAAGCCATCCGGCGGGAGACGCTTGCGCCGCCGCGACCCACATATCCTGGATTCATGCCTGTCCTTTCCTGCTGTTGTTATCGTCAAAAACCTGCCCACACCCAAGCTCAGGGGTGGGCAGGTGCTGGATCACCACATGAACCAGCCGTAGACGTACAAGGTGTTGTTGTCCGAGGCACTCCGCCCGGCGCCGTCATAGTTGGAGGACGCTCCATTAAACTTGGTAAAGCCCGTGTATTGCACGCCGAACTGGATGTTCTGCCAAGGCAGGTAGGTCGCCTGCAAGATGTAGCCGGTGGTATCGGGATTTCCGGCAAAACCATTGGCCTGGGAATACAACTTCGCGTCACTGCTGCCCGTGGTGTTGAAATAACCCGCCGACAGGCCGGACTTGTCGCCGATGTGGTAGGTCCCATTAATGCGGAACGTATTAAGGGTATTGCTGCTGTTGGTCGCTAGCCCTCCAGCCTGACTAGCGTCCAGAGACTGCTTTTCGTGGATGTACGTGGTGCGCACGACGAGAGAGTTTTCGCCGAAGTTGCGTTCGTATTGGGCATCTAACGCCGTATCCAGATATTTGTCCCTGCCGCTATAGGGGAGTGCGCCGCTCGGGGGCGTCATGTCCGCCGCCATGCCGTAGGTGCCGACCTCGATGTAATTCTCGCCGAAATTGTGCTGCAACGCCAAACGCCAGTAAGGCGCCACGCCGCTGATGGTCGAATTGGCGGTCGGACCCAACGGATAGGGCTGACTTACCCCTTGCTGCTCCGATCGGTAGAGATGGAAGTCCCCATAGACAAGATTGTTCCACATGGCATATGCGCCGAGGCCTGCCACTTGCTGGGCAAACGTGCCGTCGACAAGCGAGGCGACCGGCCCTGGAGTCAGGTCTGAACTCGCAAACGGGTAACCCCAGGCCGGCGTCGACTGCCAGGGATCTTCGACACTGGGGTTGTTGTTCATGTCGAGACCATAGATCAAATTCCCCCCCATGGCCTGGTTCGCATAACGAATGTCGGTGTTGTCGATGGAGAAATGATCCTGCTGGTGATCGTAGGTAAACTGAATGAATGAGCCCATATGAGGCGACATTTCGCCCGCAAAGAAGAAGCTCATCTGCTGAGGGAATTCGACATTGTTATTTTGGGAGTTGTAATAAGGGCTACCCGGAGGCATTTCCTCCTTCATGTGGGTGACCGACGTCTGGAACATCGCCGAGAAAGGCGGAATTTCATTGATTTTGAGTTCCGGCAGTCCCTGGCCCCCGCTCGACTGTACCTGCTGCAAGCCCGTCAGGGTGTAGCCATTCAATTTGAACAAGCGGCCAAAAGCGGTCAGTTCCGGATACGTGGTGTGGCAGGCCGCGCAGGCGAGGCCTGTCTGGCGCGCGAAGCTGGGCACGGCCCAGGCGGATTGGGAAAAGCCCAAGGCCGCGGCGGACAGGCCCAGGCCAAGGGTGATGCTGCGTGACAAGATGCTCATGGCTAAACTCCCTCAGGTTGACAACATGCCCGCGTACACCGTGCGAGCCACTTAACTTACGCTTAAATTACACTACAAAACGACCTGTATATCCTGTTTACTTTTTTATATATCCTCCAACCTCGCTGTCAAGCCGCCCACTCGGAAGGCGGCGCGCTCCTCAAAACCCCGTGGTCTCGCGCACCCGATCGAAGATCGCCTGGTAATCGCGTTGCCAGCCCTCGAACACCGGCCTCAAGGCCGGATCAGGGAACATTTCCTCCAGCGCGCGCGGCGGCATGGCCACTACGATGGACTGGTTGCCCTCGGCGAAAATGGTGATGCTGAGCGGCAGATAGGGGATCAGCTCCGGGTAGCGGCGCGTGAGCGCATCGATCTGGTCGTATCTGCCAAAGAAGACGACGCGGTACATGTCGCTCTTGAAGTGCATCTTGGCAAGGTTTTCGTTGACTTCCTGCAGGCGCGTGATGGTGTAGCCGCGCGCGGTGATGGCGTTCTGCAGCGTGGTCATGGCCTCGGGAAACATCTGCTGGCTACGCGCCATGAGCAGACCCTCGGCGCGCGCGGGCGCCGCCAGCGACAGCGCCAGGCACAGCAGCGCCGCGGCGCGTATCAGCCAGTACAGGGGCTTCACAGGGTGGCCTCCTGCATGATGGCGAGATAGCGGTCGTGCATCTCCTTGCACAGGGCGTTGAGCTCGCTGTTGTTGAACAGGCGGCTCACCACTTCCGGGTTGACGGACATGAGCATCACCTTGCCCTGGTGCTCCACCACCGTGATGCGGCAGGGCAGGAACAGGCCCACGCGCGGGTCGATGGCCAGCGCCTTGTTGAGGAAGGGCACGTCACAGAAGTACACGATGATCTGGTGCGGGTTGGCCTTGGCGGTTGTGGTCAGACCGTATTCCACGGGCTGGTCGCGACCGACGAAGAAGTTGTCGCTGTTGATGGCCTGGGTGAGATTGGCCAGCGTGGTCTTCAAGTCATAAGGCGACTGCACCACGAGCACCGGCTTGAGCCCCGCCACGCTGCCGGCGGCGGGGGCTTTTTCCTCGCCCTGGAAGCTGCGCACGTAGCTCACCAGGTCGTCGATGTCGGTCTCGCTCAGGCCGGCTTTGAGAAAGGAGATCATGGGCGTGCCGGCACGGCCGTGGATCAGCACCGAGCGGATCATGGCATCCGGCGCCGCAGCCAGGAACCCCGCGTTGTTGAGGGCGGGCGGCATGATGGGCAGGCCGCGCGGGCGCGAGAAGGTGACCCCCGTGCCCGTGCCGCCCTGCCCGTCCGCGCCGTGACACATCGCGCAATGGGCGGCGAAGAGCTCCTTGCCGTGCACCGGGTCGCCCTTGACGGGGGCGCCGGAAAACACGGGCGGCGCGCCCTTGTACCAGGAGCGGATGTAGTCGACGATGGCGGCCACCTCGGCATCGCTCAGCTGCGTGAACGCCGGCATGACCCGGCCCGGGCGTCCGTGGCGTATGGTCGCGGCCAGATATTGGTTGCTGACCGTCGCCTGGAAGGAAGGCAAGGACAGCGGTACGCCTATGCCGCCGCTGCCCGTCTCGCCATGGCAGACCGCGCAGTTCTGGGCAAACAGCCTCGCCCCATCAGGGAGATCCGCCCAGACGGCCTGCTGAACAGCTACCAGGAGGAGAAGCGCAAAAGCGACAACGGAGCGCACGGGCTTTCAATCAACCTATATTTCGATATAAGTGTATTAATAACCCAGTGGGGCGCGCAGTCAATGGCAACCTTCCCTGCGGACACCCCCTCTATAACGGGGTGTTGCCAATAAAAGACAGTTAAGTATTATTTAAGCAATGCGGGGCTGGCTTGCGCCGATGCCCACCGACTCAGGCCGGCTGGGCGTGCCAACGCTGGATTGCGGCAGGGGCGTCTTCGGCCGCGAAGGTGACAATCTCCCAGGCCTGCGCATCCTCCAGCAGGGTGCGCAGCAGACGGTTGTTGAGGGCATGGCCGGATTTGTGCGCTTGGTAGAGCCCGAGTATGGGCTTGCCCAGCACGTAGAGGTCGCCGATGGCATCCAGCATCTTGTGCTTGACGAATTCGTCCTCGTACCTGAGGCCGTCGGCATTGAGCACGCGGTAATCGTCCACCACGATGGCATTGTCCA
>JAJXXS010000276.1 GCA_021780975.1 Pseudomonadota bacterium | reverse complement strand
AGCTGGAACCGAACAGCGCCGCCACGATGGCCGGGACCATGGCCGCATATAGGCCGTATTCCGGGGGCAGGCCGGCAATGGTGGCGAAGGCCACCGCCTGGGGCAGCACGATGATGGCGCCCGACAGACCGGCGAGCATGTCGCTCTTGAGGGTCTGCCGGTTGACCATCGGCCACCAGCGCAGAAAGGGGAGCACACGATAGAGCCAGAGGGGGCAGGCGACAGGGCTGGACATCAGAGGTAAGCGAAATTTAAGGTATGTTTGGCGCGCTATTTTAGCGTATCGGCCGCTCCCGCCTGGCGCTCCAGGCAGTCGGTGTAGGCCGTCTGGCTTAGGGGCAGGCCCTGGCGCTGGCTTTGCCAAAGGGCTTCGGCCAGACAGTCCATGAGGGCGTGCTGGGCCTGCCCCGCGTCCCCCAAGGCCCGACGCAGGTGTTCGTAATGCGCGCGGATGCCGGCGGGCTGGTCGATGGACACCTGTTCCAGGATGGCGACATGCAGGGCAAGGTGCAGAAAGGGATTGGTCTCTCCCTGCTCGGGAAAGTATTCGCGCTCCTCGAAGCGTTCCGCGTTGCCCAGGACGGCGTGGTATTCGGGGTGCGCCAGTATGGCTTCCAGCGCGAGGGTCTGCGCTCCCTCCAGGGGCTGGCCGGCGCGGTAACGCGCCCAGGTTTCGAAGAAGAAGCGGCGCGCCTCGGCGCGGCTGGGCTGGAACATGATGTGGTCTATTATGGCCCATCCGGCTATCGCCTTCGCCAGCCTGGACCTGAACCCGGCGGGTACGGGCCGGTCCGAACAACATTCCGTAAGGTTTTGGCATTTGCTGCGACTCATGCGGTGACGACAGCACGGAGCAATCATGTACATCGGTAAACCCAGCGACATCAAGCCTTCGGAAATCACCGACCGCAAGGTCTATCAACAGCGCCGCCGCTTTCTCGGCGTGGCGGGTGTCTCCGCTGCCGGACTGGCCGCGGCCGCTGCGCTGCCAGGGTTGCTGAGCGCTTCGCGCGGGGTGCATGCACAGGCGCGCCTCGCCGCGGCCTATCAGAGCCCTTTCAATACCAAGGAGGCGCTGACCCCCTACAAGGACGTCACCACCTACAACAATTTCTACGAATTCGGCGTCGGCAAGTCGGACCCTGCGGAGCTCGCTGCGAGTCTCAAGCCGCATCCCTGGACCGTCACCGTGGACGGGGCCTGCGCCAGCCCCGGGGCCTATCATCTGGAGGACTTCATCAAGCCCCATGCGCTGGGTGACTATGTATACCGTCACCGCTGCGTGGAAGCCTGGTCCATGGTCATTCCCTGGGTGGGTTTCCCGCTGGCCGAAGTGATCAAGCGCGCGCGGCCTACCGGCGCCGCCAAATTCGTTCAGTTCACCACCCTGCTGGACCCCAAGATGTTTCCAGGGCAGCGCTTCCCCGTCCTGGATTGGCCCTATACCGAGGGGCTGCGCATGGACGAGGCCCTGCACCCTCTGACCCTGCTCGCCGTGGGGCTCTATGGCGAGGTGCTGCCGAACCAGAACGGCGCGCCCTTGCGCCTGGTCGTGCCATGGAAATACGGCTTCAAAAGCATCAAGTCCATCGTGCGCATCAGCTTCGTGGAGCAGCAGCCCATCACCACCTGGATGCGCGCAGTGCCCTCGCGCTACGGGTTCTATTCCAACGTCAACCCTGATGTAGACACGGTGCCTTGGAGCCAGCGCTATGAGCGGCGCATCGGCAACCTGTTCAAGCAGAAGACGCTCATGTTCAACGGCTATGGCGCGCAGGTGGCGCACCTGTATGCCGGCATGAATCTGGCCAAGGATTACTGACAGCCATGGCGACGCGGCAAACCCTGGTTCGCTACGGACTCAAGCCGACAGTCTTCGTCCTCTGTTTGCTGCCTCTGCTGCGGCAGGGCTGGCTGGCCTATACGGGAAACCTCGGTGCCAACCCCATCGGCGAGCTTACCAACGAGACCGGCGTGTGGTCGCTGCGCCTCTTGCTGGTCACGCTCGCGATCACGCCGCTGCGCCGGCTGACGGGTTGGGGCTGGCTCGTCAGCGCGCGCCGCATGCTGGGGCTCTACGCCTTCGCCTATGGCATGTTGCATCTGGCGGTGTATTGGGGGCTCAATCAATATTTCGACCTGAGCCTGATTGCGGGCGACCTGAAGCGGCCCTACATCTTCGCCGGCTATCTTGCGCTGCTGTTCATGGTGCTGCTGGCGGCCACCTCGACCGATGCCATGGTGCGCCGGCTGGGGCGGCGCTGGCAGAAGCTGCACCGGCTGGTGTACGCCGTCGCTATCCTCGGCGTCTTGCACTACCTGCTGCTGGTCAAGATCGATTTCCTGCCGCCGCTGGGCTATGGCGCCGCGCTCGCCGCACTGCTGGGTTGGCGCCTGTGGGCCTGGCAGATCGCGCCACGCTGGGGAGTCCTGCTGCGCCGAGGCGAGCCTGTCACGCCCACTCGGCTTGCAGGTCATCGCTGACCAAAATTAAACCTTGTTGAAAGCCATGCGATGTCGGGGACCTCGCCGGCAGGCCGTGCTGCCATCAACTATAAAAACGAAAGGAGTGTCCGAACCAGGGTTCAATGATTTGACATGCTCCCCGGCCTGAAGGCCGGCGATTCCTACGGCGCTCAGGCCCGGCATTGAGCCACTCCTGAGTCGCTTCGGTGGGTTCCTGCTGCTGGCGGCATGACTTCACCGCTCACTTCACAGGCGAACCGGGCGTGTCCCGCCCCTAGCACATTGATCGCGCCGACGACATCGGCGTTTTCCTCGAAACCACATTCCACGCACTCAAACCGGGCTTGTGTCTGGCGGTTGGCCGCCGATACATGACCGCAGCACGGGCAGGTGCGGCTCGTGTTCTGCGGCGGCACCGCGACCAGCCAGCCGCCCCGCCACGCCAGCTTGTAATCCAGTTGACGGCGGAACTCGAACCAGCCTTGATCGAGGATAGATTTGTTCAGACCAGACTTGGCCCGAACGTGTCTACCCGGCTTTTCGGTGGTGCCTGCCGCCGACTTGGACATGTTCCGTACCTGCAAGTCCTCGATACACACCATCGCGTGGTTTTGGCTGATCGCGGTCGAGGTCTTGTGCAGGAAGTCGCGGCGGGCGTTGCCGATACGGACGTGAATGCGTTGGACGCGGGCTTTCGCCTTCTTCCAGTTGTTGCCGAACTTCGTCTTGCGGGAGAGCGCCTGCTGCGCCTTGCGCAACCTGTCCTGATGCCGCTTGAAGCTGTTGAGCGGGGCAACGAACGTGCCGTCCGACAGAGTGGCAAACCGGGCAATGCCCATGTCGATACCGACCGCGCCACCCTGCGGGATGGGCTGCTCAACCTCACGCTCGGTCTGGATCGACACGAACCACTTGCCGCAGGATTGGCTGACGGTGATGTTCTTCACCGTACCCAGCACGTCCCGGCTGTTGCGGTAGCGTAGCCAGCCGAGTTTGGGCAGGAACATGCGGTTGTTGGCCTCATCGAGCTTGATTTGCTTCGGGTCGGGATAACGGAAGCTGTCCGACCGGCCCTTCCTCTTGAAACGCGGAAAGTCTGCCCGCTTGGCGAAAAAGTTGGCATACGCCCGCTCCAAATCCTTGAGCGTCTGTTGCTGCGTGTGTACCGGCCCCTCGGCCAGCCACGGAGCCGTGCGCCCCGAGGGCAGCGGCGCACCGTTGCGCCATGCCGTGAGTTCCTTGCACAACCCAGCGTAGCCGAGCTTCTTCTCGCCCTGCTCGTAGCGCTTCTTTTGCAAGGAAAGTGCCTCGTTGAACACGACCCGGCACGAACCAGCGAAGCGGCACATCTGCCGCTCCTGCTGGCCGTTGGGCATCAGTTCGTATTTGAAGGCTTGGAGGCGCGCCATGGCGATAGTATAGTTTGGTCTATGAGCAATGACAACGATATTCGACACGGACGGCACTGCGTTTTCAAGATGCACGTTCATTTGGTCTTTGTGGCGAAATATCGTCGCAGAGTGTTCGATGGCGACGCCATCGATCGGCTACGCATGATCTTCGCCAAGGTCTGCGCTGACTTCGAGGCGCAACTGATCGAGATGGACGGCGAGGACGATCATGTTCACCTGTTGGTGGAGTACCCGCCCAAGGTCGCCGTCTCCAACCTCGTGAACAGCCTCAAGGGCGTTTCCAGCCGATTGCTGCGCAAGGAGCGGCCCGACCTCCAGAAACGCTACTGGAAGGGGATGCTTTGGTCGCCGTCCTACTTCTCTTCAAGCTGCGGCGGTGCGCCGATTTCCATCGTGCGCCAGTACATAGAACAGCAGGCGGCGCGAGGTTGCACTGGAGGATTTCTTCCTGCTGCCGCAAGCCGATATGCAGCGCGAAAACCTGCTTGAGCGCGGCGAGATCCTGACGACCGCATGGCTGCCGGCCACCACGCCGGGTAACCGCTCCACCTATCTTCAGGTCGGTGAGCGGGGTGCCTTCGACTGGCCGCTCGCAGCGGTGGCCGTGGTGCTGGATCTGGCGCCGGACGGCCGCTGCCGCGACGCGCGTCTCGTGCTGGGCGCGGCGGCGCCCATCCCCTGGCGGGCACGCGCGGCTGAAGCCCTGTTGGCCGGCAGGAAGATCGACGAGGCGGTCGCGGCCGCGGCGGGCGAGGCTGCGCTGGAGGGCGCATCGCCCTTGCCTGGCAATGCCTACAAGCTCAAGCTGCTGGGCGCTCTGGCGCGCCGGGCGCTGCTGGCGCTCTCCACCGCCTGAGAATTCGCCGGTCCGTCCCAGCCGGCGGGCAGCGCGAGTTCAGAACTGGTAGCCCACGCCGAGGTTGAAGCCCGTGCCCGGCGTCGTTTCGTCCGATTGGACCCCCAAGCGCGGAATGCGCTCATGCTGGTAGTCCGCCTTGATGACCACGCCGGGGCTGAGCCAGTAGTTGAAGCCGAGGTTCCACTGGCTGTATTGCGTGCCGCCGGGCCTCTGCGAGCCGGCCTGGTTGTTCCAGCGGTTGTAGCGGGTGAAGAAGCCGAGGCGCTCGCTGAGCATGTAGGAGGGTTCGAGGTACCAGCCGCGCTGGAGGTCGGCACCCACCGCCTTGGGACCGCTGCCAGCCAGATTCCATTGCGCGTACAAGGCCTTGAGGGTGAAGGGGCCGCGGCTCCAGACGGCGTCGGCGGTGGCGAGCCAGGCGTTGCCGGCGTTGGGGTCGCTGCCCTGGCTTACATTGCTTTGGTAATTTGCGGATGCCGCGAGGGTCAGCCCGGGAATGGCGGTCCACTTCACGCGCGCGGTGAGCGCACCGTTGTTGGCGCCCGCCTTGGCAGCATCCTGGGGGCCTTCATAGATGGCGTAATGGGTTGCGGAATCGAGCTTGAAGCCCGTGGTCAGGGCGGTGTCGAGCGTCAGGCCGTCGCTCACCTGATAGGTGAGGCCCACGCCGGGCTCGTCCCAGGTCGAGGGAATGATGTTGATCTCCACCGGGTTGCGCTCCACCCCATAGAAGGTGGGTGGCTCGTGGCTTTCGTTGATGATGCCGACCGGCATGAGGAAGACGCCGGCACGAGCGGTGAGACTGGGCGAGAAATCCTTTTCCAGGTAGGCCTGCTCGATGTCGACCTCGCCCCGGCTGCCCGGGCCGCAGTCGCTACCTTTTTGGGCGATGCTGGCCCCGCAGGCGGCGGCCTCGTCGCCCGCCAGCTTGGCGTGCTCGAACTCGATCTCGGAACGCAGGCGCAGACTGTCGGAAAAATCGTGGCCCACGAACAGCACCAGGCGGCGCAGATCCACCAGGTTGTTGCTTGCGGTGCCGGTGGGGTTGCCGCTGCTGTCGTACTGATCGGCGCGCAGGTTGTGGAAATTCACCTCGCCGTAGCCGCCGATGGTGGTCTTGCTCGCCTCCGCGCTGCGCGCCGTTGTGCTGGCGATCTGCCGCGCCTGCTGATCCTGGGTATTTTGCTGCTGCTGCAATTGTTGCTCGACCTGGGCCAGCTGCTGCTTGAGGGCGGCGACCTCGGCCGCAAGCTGCGCCATGCTCGGTTCCGCCGCGTGCGCGGGCAAGGCCAGGCCGAGCGCGCCCGCCATAAGGGCGGAGCGCAGGGTGAAGAAACACGGCGCGGATTGCCGCGCGGACGCGGTGACGAGTTGCTGGTCGATGGGGTTACGCTGTTGCATGCATGCTCCTTGGCTGTCGGTTCTTGATCTTGTTGCTGGCGAGCTCGGGGAGCGTGGCTGGCTGTCTACGGGTGGGGACGCATCGGCATCCCCGGGGGATCAGTCTGTGCTGGGTTGGGGCAGGGCCTCCGCGGTGGTGGGCAGCACGGGCTCGCTGCGGTGCGGCAGGGGTGAGGCGCGCTTCTTGCCGTGGATGATGTGCATCGTTAAGAGCAGCGGCAGGGCGAGGCCCGGGATCCAGTGCAGCAAGGGCAACCACTTCTGGTTGCTGTCGGAGGAAAAGTAATACAGCGCATAGCCTGTCAGGATGAGCCAGCCCAGCGCCGCCAGGAGCGCGAACCCGAGGACGCGGTTTTTGTTCAAAGCCCAGGCGCGCTGGGCGTGGTGTGGCAGCACCGATCCGATGGCAAGCAAAGCGGCCATCAGGCTCAGGCCATGCAGGCGCAGCCACCAGTGTTCCAGGGGATTGGGCGCGGGGCCGAAGGGACCGTTGATGCTGAAGAAATAGTGGTAAACCAGCCACAGGGCACCCGATCCCCACAGCAGGGCGAAACACAGATGGAGGGCCTTTCTTTGGCCTGCCATGAGGCGTAGCGGGATGGGAAGGTGGGGCCTATACATGGCACTCGTTCTCGCGCATGGGGGCGCGGGCGGCGGAATCGAATACCGCCACGCTCCCGTCGGGACGGCTTTCCAGTATCAGGGCGCGCGCATCGTGCGCGGCCAGCAGGGTGCTGGCGCGGGCAGGATCGAGCGCGACGATCTTGGTGAGGGCGTCGGCCAGCAGGGCGGTGCCTGCGATCACGGTGATGCTGCGATCCAGGGCATGGGGACGGCCGGTGCGCGGGTCGATGAGGGGCGACAGCGGGCCGCCGTCCCGGTGCGGCGCGTAGTAGCCGGCCGAGGTGGCGGCGGCGCCGGCCCGCCAGGAGAGCAGGGGAAGCAGCCGAGTGGGATCGGCGGGGTGGCGCACCTGCAGCGCGGCCTGCGCGGTGCCGAAACGGGCGAGGTCGCCTCCGGCGTTGACCCAAGCGTCGCTCATGCCGGCACTGCGCAGGCCTTGCAGGGCGAGGTCGACGGCATAGCCCTTGGCGATGCCGCCCAGATCGAGGTAGAGCGGGCGGGCGAAGGCGACGCGCCGGCCCGGCAGGAGTTGCAGGTCGCGCCAGTTGCCGTGGCTTGCCTGGGGTAGCCCCGCATGCTTGGGCAGCAGGCCCAGCGCGGCCAGGCGGGCGCCGACGCTGATGTCGAACAGTCCATCGCTTGCCCGTGCCAGTGCCTGGGCGGCCTTCAGCACCACCCATAGGTCCGTGCTGACGGCCACGGGCGTGTGGGCCGCCGTGCGGTTGACGCGCGAGAGTTCGGAATCCGCTTCATGCACGCTCATGAGCTGATGGACGCGCGCCACCGCGGCGAAGGCCGATTCCACCGCGGCCTCCGCGCCTGCGCCGCGGGCGCCGATTTCGACCAGCGTACCCAGATATGGGCGCGCACGCTGCGTCGTCATTTGAGGGCCACCGCGTAGAGGGCGAGGATGCGCTTCACGCCTTCCGTCACATGGCGGCAGGAATAGGTGGCGCCGCTGATATTGGCGATGTCCTGGCCCAGGGTGACCGTGTCGCCGTAGTG
>JAJXXS010000235.1 GCA_021780975.1 Pseudomonadota bacterium | reverse complement strand
CCAGGGAACCACGGCGACGACCAGGATTCCCCAGATCAGTGCAACAGACATGACGTTGCCCCAATGGCTCAGGTCGCCGCGCACGAAAATATGTTTGCCCAGCTCGTACAACGCAGGACCGATCACCACCAGGGCTCCCACGGCGCCGTAGAATCTGTACCCCGCCCAGCGGTTGTAATACACCGTACGCGGATTGGGGTGATGCGCCACGGAGGCGTAGACGAACATGGATACGCCGATCCACAGCATGAGCAGAAATGGAATCAGGATGGACGCCACGGTGCCGATATTGAAAATGCGCGCCGCAAATTTGGCGGAATCCGCGCTGATGACGCGCTGAGATGACATGGGCGAAACCAAGCCTAAAAGCCGCATTATGGCCGCCGCTTCCGCTGGCTGTAAACAATCCGACCATCAAAAATTGAACGGTAGCCCATTATTTAAGCGCCAGCTGCTGCGCCGCCTGCCCCACCGCTGTCGCCTGTGCGGCGGCGCGGCACGCGGCATCGGCCTGTGCCCGCATTGCCGCGCGGACCTGCCCTGGCTGCCGGCACCACGCTGCCCAATATGCGCCCTCCCCAGCGAGGACGGGCAAATCTGCGGCGCCTGCCTGAGCCACCCACCGGCGTGGCAGTGCACGCGCAGTGCACTGCTTTATGATTTTCCTGTCGACGGTCTGATCGGTGCGCTCAAATACCGCGGCGACCTGAGCCTTGCCCCGCTCCTGGCAGACTGCCTTGCGGGCGTCCTCGACGGCGCTGCCGTGGACGCCATTCTGCCCCTGCCGCTGCACCCGGCGCGGCTCGCGGCGCGCGGGTACAACCAGGCCATGGAACTCGCGCGGCCGCTGGCACGGCGCTTCCACCTGCCCCTGGTGCATGCTGCGGTCCAGCGCGTACGCGATACGCCTCCGCAAGCCGGCCTGGATCGCGCTGCCCGGCTTAAGAATCTGCGCGGCGCGTTCTTGGCGCGCCCGGAGCTGGTGTCCGGCCTGCGTATTGCAGTGCTGGATGACGTCATGACCAGCGGCGCTACGCTGGGCGAACTGACACGTACCCTGAAACAAGCCGGTGCCGTTGCGGTCGAATGCTGGGTGGTCGCGCGGGCCTTGCCGCCCGGTCAGACCTGACCGACCGTGACGCGCGCAAAGCGCCGCTTGCCGACCTGCGCCACCACCGTGGCGCCGCGCGGCACGGTCTGGCCCTTGTCGGTGATCTTCTCGCCGTCCAGTTTCACACCGCCGCCGGCGATCTGACGCAAGGCCTCCGACGTACTCGGCACCAGGCCCGCAAGCTTGAGCAACTGCGCCACCGGCAGCACATCCTCCGTGCAGTCGACGCGCATTTCTGCGATGTCCTCGGGCAGCGCGCCGCGCTGGAAGCGGGCTTCGAATTCCGCAAGTGCCGCAGCGGCAGCCGCGGCACTGTGAAAGCGGGCGACGATTTCGCTTGCCAGCCGCACCTTGACGTCGCGCGGATTCGCGCCCGCCTCGACCTCGCGGCGCCAGGCTGCTATGACGGCAAGCGGCTCAAAGGAAAGGAGATCAAGATAACGCCACATGAGATTGTCCGAAATGCTCATGAGCTTGCCGAAGATTTCTCCTGGCGCCTCGTTGATGCCGACATAGTTGCCGAGCGACTTGGACATCTTGTTGACGCCGTCCAGGCCCTCCAGCAGCGGCATGGTGAGTATGGCCTGGGGCGCCTGGTGGTGCTGCTTCTGCAACTCGCGCCCCATGAGGAGATTGAATTTCTGATCGGTGCCGCCCAACTCGACGTCGGCACGCAACGCCACCGAGTCATATCCCTGAATGAGCGGATAGAGAAATTCGTGGATGGCGATGGGCTGCTGCGCCGCGTAGCGCTTGGCAAAATCGTCGCGCTCCAGCATGCGCGCGACCGTATGGCTGGCAGCCAGCCGTATCATGCCGGCCGAGCCCAGGCCTTCCATCCATTCCGAGTTGAAGCGCACCTCGGTGCGCGCGGGATCTAGAATCTTGAACACCTGTTCGCGGTAGGTGCTAGCGTTTTCCGCCACTGCCTCGCGCGTCAACGGCGGACGCGTGGCATTCTTGCCGGTGGGGTCGCCGATCATGCCGGTGAAATCACCGATCAGGAAGACCACCTGATGCCCCTGCTCCTGGAACTGACGCAGCTTGTTGAGCAGCACGGTGTGGCCAAGATGCAGATCCGGCGCGGTGGGGTCGAAGCCGGCCTTGATGCGCAATGGCCGCCCTGCGGCCAGGCGTCTCCTGAGCTCGTCGGCAGGCAGGATTTCGTCGGCGCCGCGGGCAAGTTCCTCGAAACTCGATTCCATGGGACAGAGGTATAAAAAGGGGGCATTTTACTCGCCCGTCTGCACGATCCCGCGTCGGATCTCTTGCGCGCGCCGCGGGACGCGTCGGGAGATGACAACGCGTCTGTTAGAATCCCGCCGCTGGGAAGCTTGATTTCGTTCGGAGAAACTTGGGCATGAAGCGCCGCCACTTCTTGATGTTCGCTGGCATCCGGCCCAGAACCCTCTGGCTGCTAGCTGTCTCTGCGCTGCCCCTGTTCGGCATGGTGGCCGCTTTTGGCGTCGCCCCCGATACCGACACCCGCCCCATCCCCGCCCGCACCCTGGTGGAAAGCCTCACGCCCGCTTTGTCTCCGGCCCCGGCCGGGCAGGATTATTACCGCATCGATCAGGTAGAGCGCGGCGATACCGTGAATGCCGTTCTCCAGCGCATGGGTATCGATGATGCCGACATCCAGACGCTGCTCGCCACACCGAGCGTACGCGGCGCCGGGCTTGCCCGCCTGCGCAGCGGGCAGCGCCTGGAAGCGCGCGTCAGCGCAGACGGCCGCCTGCAAACCCTGGCGTTTGGAGAACCCGGCGCCGACGAGGCACGCATCGCTCGCCGCGGCGACGGCTTCGCCATCGATCCCGCTCCGCCACCCGCCGAAGATCAGGTGCTGATGCGCTCCGGCGGCATCCGCGGCTCCCTCTATGATGCGCTGGACGCGGCCCGGGTGCCCGAGGGCGTGGCGGAAAAAATGCTGGATCTTTTCTCAGGCGACCTCGATTTCCGCCGCGACCTGCGGCCTGACGACCACTTCTCCATCGTCTACCGTGTGCGCTCCCGGGCCGGTGAAGCGGTCGGGGAACCGGAAATTCTCGCCGCCGAATTCATCAACCAGGGTCATGTCTATCGCGCCGTGCTGTACAAAACCCCCCGTGGCCAAGACGAGTACTACACGCCCGAGGGGCGGCCGCTGAAGAAGACCTTCCTCAAGTCGCCGCTGGACAATTCGCGCATCACCTCCGGATTCACCCTGGCGCGCTACCACCCCCTCCTGCACGCCATGCGCGCGCACAAGGGCGTCGATTATGCGGCACCGGTCGGTGCGCGCGTCAAGACCGTGGCCGACGGCAGCGTGAGCTTCGCCGGCTGGCAAAGCGGCTACGGCCGCCTGGTGGTCGTGCAGCACGCCGGCCGGTACAGCACCGCCTACGGCCATCTCTCGGGCTTCGCGCCCGGGGTACACAGGGGCGCCCGCGTGGTCCAGGGGCAAGCGATCGGCTACGTCGGCCAAAGCGGCCTGGCCACCGGTCCCCATTTGCATTACGAGTTCCGCGTCGCCGGCGTGCAGAAAAACCCCTTGGCGCTCAATCTGCCCTCCGCCCAGGCGCTTTCCGGGCCCGAACGTGCCCGCTTCCTCGCCTCCAGCCGGATCTGGACCGCCCGCCTCGACTTGCTGCGCGGAACGCGTATCGCCGCGCTCGATTAAGGCATAGCGGGCACCTCACGCGTTGCACCTGATTTGAAAGCCCCTGCCCCGCACGGCCTCTACATTGGGCTCATGTCCGGCACCAGCCTGGACGGAGTGGATGCGGCGCTGGCGCGCTTCGCGCAGGGCCCTGCGCTGCCGCAGCTTGTGGCAAGCCATTACCTCCCCTACCCGGAAGAACTCAAAGCCCGCCTGCTGGCGCTCAATGCCAGCGCTGCAGATGAACTGCATCGCGCCGCCATCCTGGCCAACGACCTCGCCCGCCTCTATGGCCAGGCCGTGCAGCAATTGCTGCAGCAGGCCGGCGTCGACGCAAGCCAGATCCTGGCGATCGGCAACCATGGCCAGACGGTGCGCCATCGCCCCGCGGAAGGCTATACCTTGCAACTGGGCAACCATGCCCTGCTTGCCGAACTGACCTGCATCGACGTGGTGGGCGACTTTCGCAGCCGCGACATTGCCGCCGGCGGCCAGGGCGCCCCCCTCGTGCCGGCCTTTCATGCGATGCTGGCCGACGCGCAGAAGAAACGCGTGGTGGTGAACCTGGGAGGCATCGCCAATCTGACACGCCTGCACCCCGGACTGCCCGTCATCGGCTTCGACACCGGACCCGGCAATCTGCTCATGGATGCCCATATCCAGCGTGCGCGCGGCCTGCCTTACGACGCCGGAGGCGCCTGGGCGGCGAGTGGCCGGGTGCTGCCCGCCCTCCTGGAACGCCTGCTCGCCGACCCCTACCTGCAAAAGCCCCCGCCCAAGAGCGTGGGACGCGAGGAGTTCAACCTCGATTGGGTCGACCGCAGCCTGACTCCGTCCATGGCCGCCGCGGACATCCAAGCCACCCTGCTGGAATTCACCGCCACCAGCCTGGCGGAGGCCATCCACCGCTATTGTCCTGGCAGCGAGGAAATATATCTGTGCGGCGGCGGGGCGCGCAACGCGACGCTCCTGCAGCGGATCGCCGCGCTTCTTAGTCCGGCGCACGTCGCCACCACCGATGATCTGGGCGTGGATGCGGACTGGATGGAAGCACTCGCCTTCGCCTGGCTGGCCCGTCAGACGCTGCTCAGGCTGCCTGGCAACCTCCCGGACGTCACCGGGGCACGCGGCCCCCGCATCCTGGGGGCAATCCACCCCGCTTGAAGAAGCGCGCAGCGCTATTCCCCCTTGCCCCTGCGCCACCCCTGGCGATGGTGCATGACCATGCGCGCAAGGGCCGCCTTGAGCGGACCTTCATGCAGCGTGCGCGCGGCCTGATCGAGTTCCTGCAGGGCAGCTTCGGAGAGAGGCACCCGCGCCGCCCTGGCCGGCCGGCTGGTCTGCAGATGGGGCATCACCCGCACGCGCACCTCCCGCACCTGCCCCTGCGCCGCCAGGGCCTTGTCCAGCAGCGGCGCGCTCTGGCGCAGACGCGCGGCCACCGCCCCGCTGCCGCATGCCAGTTCCAGCACGCCGTCGCGCCAGCCCGCCACCAGCACGGCACCGCGTAACTCAGGCGGTACGGCATCATCCAGCGCTGCCTGCAGCGCAAGCAGTTGGCGCGCCCTCGTCCACAGCGGGTCGCGCACTTGGTTCAGCACGCGATGCAACGAAAGCGGTTTCGAAATCTGTGTTCTCCCTGTGAAAACGGTTCAAGCCGACGCCCGGGGGCGCCGTAAAATACGTGGCTGGGCAAAGCTTGCCGCTGCCAGCAACGATACAGGGATTTTTCATGAGTGCGAACGCATCGGGCGCCGACAAACGCCAGCAAATCCGCTTTGCCGTCGTCCATCCGGCGGTTCTCGTGCTGGACGGTTCCCAGCGCGTAGCGGGTGAAATCCGCGACTTTTGCATGGGCGGCCTGTTCTTCCGCTTCACTCCGCCGGCTCCCACGCAGGAGTTCTGGACCAGCCTGAAAAATCCGCTCGCCCAAGTCCAGTTCGAGGCGCCGGGAAAAGGCGGCAACCGCAGTTTCAGTCTCGCCACGAGGCTGGTCCGTGTCAACGATTTCGGCGCCGGCCTGGTTCTCTCCGAGGCGCCCTTTGATGCCCTGCGCGCGCTGCAGAAGATCTCCGTGCGGGCACGCCTGCAGAAATTCTCCACGCGTGTCTACGGCGAGGACAGTGCGCGCCTGCGCGATGAGGCCAGAAGCCTGCTGCTCGACATCCTGGAGCGCAGCACGCAGGAATGGCTGGCAGCGTCGTCGGAAAAGCTCCAACTGGAGGCCGGCCGCGCCCCCGGCATGGAAGAATATCGCGGGTTGCTGGCAGCCCAGGAAGAAGTGAAATTGTCGGGCAAGGCAGCGGCGGCCGATTTCATCAGGCGGGTGGAGGCCGGCTTCAGCAAACCCAAGGCGGCGGAAGCCTCCACGCCCTGGCTGGATTCCTCATTCGCCCTCGTGGAAAAAGAGGAGTTCGAGGATTGGCTGTCCGTCGCCGGCGAAGCCAACCGCATTGTCGAAAGCCTGGCCGAGACGTGGTACCAGGTCGACCGCGGGCTGGAAGCCGTCTACGGGTTTGTCCAGCATGGGCGGGACAATCCGTTTGCCGCCGCCGCTTTGCTCGATGCCTTTCGGCGCGCCTGCCAGGGATTGAAAGTAAGCCCGCGCGCGCGCCAGGTGCTCTACAAGACCTACAGCGAGGCTCTCGGCCCTCATCTGGAGGTGCTATACGGCCGTCTTGCCGAAATTTTGCCCGCCCCTGCCGAAGACATCCACGCGCCCTCCGTCGAACCCCCCGTCGCGCACGGCTCCGCCACCCCGAACCCCGCGGAAGCACCGACAGCGCCGCAACCGGATGCGGTCGCCACCCCGCCCGCCGCCAGCGGCCCCCAGAACGCGCCTGCAGGGCCTGAACCGCAAACCCCCGGCGCCTTCAGCCGCATGGCGGGTGCCCTGTTCGATCTGTTCCGCAAATTCCAGGCCCCGTCCACACCAGCCGCGTCTGCCGGTGGCGCCACCACGAGTAGCGCGCAACCCCCGGCGCCACTGCAGCCAGGCCAGGCGCTGGCACGGAAGTGGCAGGAACGCGTGACCCAGGGACCGGCAGATCCGGTGCTGGCCCAGAAGCTCGCCGCCGCGCAAAGCGACCCCGCGGCACAGCAGAGCCTCAACGTTTTCGGCAGCCTGCTGGAGGCGATCCACGGCGAAAAATCCCTTGCTGCCGGGGCACGTCCCTACCTGGACCGCCTGGAGCGGCCGCTGCTGCGCATGGCCATGACCGACCCGCGCTACCTCAATTCGCCCGAACACGCCGCCCACCGGGTGGTCAACGCGCTCGACCGGCTCACCCTCGTGGCGAGCGACGACGGCCGCATCAGCGACGAGCAGCTGCTCAAGATCATCAATCGCTGGACCCAACGCATCGAGGCCGAGTCGGCGAAGAATCCCGCGGTCTTCGAGGAAGCGCGCGTGCAGTTGGAAAAAGTGCTCAAGCCGCTGCTCAAGGCGCGTGGCCTGCGCATCACCCGTCTGCTGGAGGTCTGCGAAGCGCGCCAGCACATGGAAAAAATCCGCCGCAGCGTGGAACAGAAACTCATCGAGCGCCTGGGCAGCGCCACCGTGCCGAGACTCCTTCTCGATCTGCTCGACGGCGGCTGGCAGGCCTATCTGTTGCGCCTGACGCTGCGGCTGGGGGAGACGGCCGAGGAAACCCTGCGCGCCTGGGGGGTGCTGGACCAATTGCTGTCGGCGGCCGGCGGCACTTCATTGGCACGGCGCGAGGCTCGCAGCCTGCTCGAATACGTGGAGACGCGCCTGGCCCTCGTCAACCCCGACGTGCAGGAGCGCGATCAACTCGCCGACAAGCTGGCCGGCTGGCTGTTCGGGCACAGCCCCGACCTCGAACACGCCGCCTTCCGCGCGCGCACGGACGATGACGCACTGCTGCCTTTGAGCGAAAGTCACACAAGCCAGCTCGCCAAGGTGCAACTGGGGGACTGGTACCAGTTCCAGGGCAGCCCACTGCCCCTCCAACTGGTGTGGCTGGGCGAAGACCCCGCTCTTTATGTATTCGCCAACTACCGTGGCATCCG
>JAJXXS010000048.1 GCA_021780975.1 Pseudomonadota bacterium | reverse complement strand
GCTGCGTGGAAAGCGCGCGTCCCACGACGCATTCCCAGCCCATGTATGTGGACCAGGGCGTGGTGCATTACTGCGTCGCCAACATGCCCGCCGCCGCCGCGCGCACCGCCACCCAGGCCCTGGCGCTTGCCACCCTGCCCTATGCGCTGCGCATCGCCGACCTCGGCTGGGAAAAGGCGGCAGCGCGCGACCCCGGACTCGCCGCGGGCCTCAACACCGCCGGCGGACAGCTCGTCCACCCTGCCCTGCGCGCCGCCGCCTGAGGCGGCCTCGGCCGTTTCCCGCACGCGCCTGCCTGCCCGTTTCCCTGCGGAAGGCTTTGTAGCAAACCCGACAATCCCACCCGCCCTGTCGCGTTCGCCCCTCGCCAGGATTTGCCAACCTGCTGTTTTGATGGGCTCTTTTAAACTGGCACAGGCGTTGCTGTGCAGTCATTGAAAGCTTGAACGACAGGCCAAGATGGAACAGCACAGCGTCATCATCAACGACACCACCCTGAGGGACGGCGAACAGACTGCCGGGGTGGCCTTCAGCGCCGAGGAAAAGATGGCGATTGCCCTCGCCCTGGCCGATGCGGGCGTGCCGGAAATGGAAGTGGGCATCCCGATCATGGGCCGCGAAGAATGCGAGGTGATCGCCACCCTCGCCAGCTTACGGCTGCCGGCCCGGCTCATGGTGTGGGGACGCATGCGCGCGGAAGATCTGGCCGCGGTGAGCCATTGCGGCGCACACATCGTCAATCTGTCGATCCCGGTTTCCGATCTGCAGATCCAGCACAAGCTGCGCCGTGACCGCGCCTGGGTCCTGGAGCGCATCGACTATTGCGTGGCCAGCGCGCTGGATACCGGGCTGGATGTCTGCGTGGGCGGCGAGGACAGCTCGCGCGCGGACCCGGATTTTCTCAAGCAGGTCGTCGAAGCCGCCGAGAACGCCGGCGCGCGGCGCTTCCGCTTTGCCGACACCGTGGGCGCTCTGGACCCCTTCGCCACCTACAGCCGCATCAGCGCCCTGCGCGAGATCACGGGCCTGGAACTGGAAATGCACGCCCACAACGACCTGGGCCTGGCCACGGCCAACACCCTGGCCGCCGTCATGGCCGGCGCCACGCACATCAACACCACGGTGAACGGTTTGGGCGAGCGCGCCGGCAATGCCCCGCTGGAGGAAGCGGTCATGGCGCTCAGGCATCTGCATGCCTGCGAATCCGGCGTCGATGCCACCCGGCTGCAGGACATCTCGCGCCTGGTCGCCATCGCCTCGGGGCGTCCCGTGCCCGTCAACAAGAGCATCGTGGGTGACGCGGTGTTCACCCACGAGTCTGGCATCCACGTGGACGGCCTGCTCAAGCATCCCGCCAACTACGAGGGCTTCTCGCCCGCCGAAGTAGGCCGCGAACACCAGCTCGTGCTGGGCAAGCATTCCGGCAGCAGCGCGGTGCGCGACGCCTATGCCCGCATCGGCATCCTGCTCTCCGAACTGGAAGCCGCCATCATCCTCGAACGCATCCGCAGCCACGCCGTGCATACCAAGCAGGCCCCGCGCATCGAGGATCTCAACCGCTTCTATCTGGAAGCGTCCGCGTGCGCGGGCACGCATTGCTGAGGTCACTGGACATGAATACGCCCGCCAGCCCGACCGCCGCCGACGCGCCTCCCTGCACCGAAGCCAGGCCCGGGCTGCTGGGCGTGCTGCGCGAGGATGTGCGCTGCGTCTTCCAGCGCGATCCGGCGGCACGCAGCCGCTGGGAAGTGCTCACCACCTACCCGGGCATCCACGCCCTGCTGTGGCATCGCATCGCGCATTGGCTGTGGCGTCGCGGCCTGCGCTATGCAGCGCGCCTGCTGAGCTTTCTGGTGCGCATGTTCACCCAGATCGACATCCACCCGGGCGCCACCATCGGCCGGCGCTTCTTCATCGACCATGGCTGCGGCGTGGTGATCGGCGAAACCGCCGAAATCGGCGATGACGTCACCCTCTATCACGGCGTGACCCTGGGCGGCACCTCCTGGAATCCGGGCAAGCGCCATCCGACGCTTGCCGACGGCGTGCTGGTGGGCGCCGGCGCCAAAATCCTCGGCCCCATCCATGTCGGCGCCAATGCTCGAATCGGCGCCAACTCCGTGGTCATCGAGGACGTGCCCGCGGGCATGACGGTGGTGGGCATCCCCGGCCGCCCGGTGCTGCCCCTGCACCAGCGCCGCATCACCGCCCAGGGCATCGACCTGGACCACCACCTCATGCCCGACCCCGTGGGCAAGGCCATCAGTTGCATGCTGACGCGCATCAACGAACTGGAAGCCCAACTCCATGCCCGGTCCGGCCATCCCCCTGCAAGCCAGGAATGCGCCCAGTGCCAGGATGTTTGTGACCGACTGCAGGAACCCTCATGAATCAACTCATCAAGACCATCGCCAGTTTCTCCGCCGCCGAAGAGTTCTTTCAGTTCTTCGGCGTGGAATTCGACCAAAGCGTCGTCAACGTCAACCGCCTGCACATCCTCAAGCGCTTCCATCAGTACCTGCGCAGCAGCCCCCTGCCGTCCACGGCACCCGACGAAGAACTGTTCGCCGCCTGCAAGGGCCATCTGCAGACCGCCTACAAGGACTTCGTGCGCTCCACCCCGGCGCAGGAAAAAGTCTTCAAGGTGTTCCAGGACGCCGACGGCACCCAGCAGTTCTCCATCGACAAGCTGCGCCAGACCCTGCCCTCCCACGGTTGAGAGTCCACACCATGCATATCGTCGTCTGCATCAAGCAAGTGCCCGACTCGGCGCAGATCCGCGTCCACCCGGTGACCAACACCATCATGCGCCAGGGCGTGCCGGCGATCGTCAATCCTTACGACCTGTACTCGCTGGAAGAGGCGCTGCGCCTCAAGGACCGCTTCGGCGGGCGCGTCACCGTGCTGTGCATGGGACCGCCCATGGCCGAGGCTGCGCTGCGCAAATGCCTGGCCTACGGCGCCGATGAAGCCGTGCTGGTGACCGACCGCGCCTTTGCCGGCTCCGACACCCTGGCGACCAGCTATGCGCTGGCCTCGGCCATCCGTCAGATACAGAAGGACATGGCGGTCGACCTGGTGTTCGCCGGCAAGCAGACCATCGACGGCGACACCGCCCAGGTCGGTCCTGGCATCGCCAAGCGGCTCGATATGGGGCTGCTGACCTACGTGTCCAAGATCGAGACGCTCGATCTGCAGGCGCGCGAAATCACCGTGCACCGGCGCGCCGAAGGTGGGGTGCAGGTGCTCAAGACCAAGACACCCTGCCTCATCACCATGCTGGAGGGGGTGAACGAGATGCGCTTTGCCACCATGCCCAACATGTTCCGCGCCGCCCGCTACCCGCTCAAGCTCTTGGACAAGGACGCCGCCGGCATCGAGGACGTCGCCAAGATCGGCCTCAAGGGCTCGCCCACCATCGTCAGCAAGGTGTTCGCGCCGCAGCCCAAAGCCAAGCGCGCCGACATGATCGAGACGGAGAGCGGCGAGCCGCGCGACATCGCCATCACCCTGCTCACCAAGCTGTTCACCCAGCATCCCAAGCTGGAAAAAGAGATCGACAAGCAGGCCGCATAAGGATCAGCCATGAGCGCAAGCAACGAGCAGCCGGCCAAGAAGGGCCGCCGCAAATTCGAACTGGACCCGGCGCTTGCCGCCTACAAGGGCGTCTGGGTGTTCATCGAACACGAACGCGGACAGGTGCACAGCGTCTCCTGGGAACTGCTGGGCGAAGGCCGCAAACTCGCCGACAAGCTCGGCGTGGAACTGGCCGGCGTGGTCATGGGCGCCCCCGGCCCCGAGGCGCGCCGCTTCTGCGAGGAAGCCTACCAATACGGCGCGGACCTGTGCTATCTGGTGGAAGACCCGGTGCTGGCCAACTACCGCAACGAGCCTTACACCAAAGGGCTCACCGACCTGGTCAACAAGTTCCAGCCGGAAATCCTGCTGCTGGGTGCCACCACCCTGGGGCGCGACCTGGCGGGTTCGGTCGCCACCACGCTCAAGACCGGCCTCACCGCCGACTGCACCGAACTGGCCATCGACCCGGAGAACCGCAGCCTGGCGGCCACCCGCCCGACCTTCGGCGGCAGCCTGCTGTGCACCATCGTCACCCTCAACTACCGGCCGCAGATGGCCACCGTGCGGCCGCGCGTCATGGCCATGCCGGAGCGCGACGGCGGCCGCAGCGGCCGCATCGTCGAAGCCGCGCTGGGCATGATCGAGACCGACATCATCACCAAGGTGCTGGAATACATCCCCGACAACCTGAGCGACAAGCCGCAGCTGCCCTTTGCCGACATCATCGTCGCCGGCGGGCGCGGCATGAAGAACCCCGACAACTTCGCGCTGCTGTGGGATCTCGCCAAGGTGCTGGGCGCCGAAGTGGGCGCCACGCGCCCGGTGGTGCAGGCCGGTTGGGTGGAGGCGGAGCGCCAGGTGGGGCAGTCGGGCAAAACCGTGCGTCCCAAGCTCTACATCGCGGCGGGCATCTCGGGCGCCATCCAGCACCGCGTCGGCATGGAGGGCTCGGACGTGATCATCGCCATCAACAACGACCCCAACGCGCCCATCTTCGACTTCGCCACCTACGGCATCGTCGGCAACGCCATGACGATCCTGCCTGCGCTGACGGAGGCCTTCCGCCAGCATGTCGCCACCGCCCGCAAGGCCGGCTAAGGAGAGTTCCATGCAAGAACGTTTCGACGCAATCGTGGTGGGCGCCGGCCCGTCCGGGAATGCCGCGGCCTATACGCTGGCCAAGGCCGGGCTCAAGGTGCTGCAGCTGGAGCGCGGCGAATACCCCGGCTCCAAGAACGTGCAGGGCGCCATTCTCTACTCGGATGCGCTGGAGCGCATGATCCCGGAGTTCCGCGAGGACGCCCCGCTGGAGCGCCACATCATCGAGCAGCGCATGTGGGTGCTGGACGACAACTCGCACATGGCGGCGCACTACCGCTCCGACGAGTTCAACAGGCAGCCCTACAACCGCTACACCATCATCCGCGCCCAGTTCGACAAATGGTTCGCCGGCAAGGTGCAGGAGGCCGGCGCGCTGCTCATCTGCGAGACCACGGTGAGCGACCTGCTCATGGATCGCAACCGCGTCATCGGCGTGCGCACCGACCGCGAGGGCGGCGACATCTATGCCGACGTGGTGATCCTCGCCGATGGCGTGAACTCCCTGCTGGCGAAGAAGGCCGGCTTCCACGCGGAACTGAATCCCAAGGACGTCGCCCTGGCCGTCAAGGAGATCCACTTCATGCCGGTGGAGACCATCGAGAGCCGCTTCAATGTCAGCGGCGACGAGGGCGTGGTCATCGAGATGGCCGGCAAGATCACCCAGGGCATGATGGGCACGGGCTTCCTCTACACGAACAAGGAATCCATCACCGTCGGCGTGGGCTGCATGCTGTCCGACTTCAAGAAGGCCAAGGTCTCGCCCTACACCCTGCTGGACGAAATGAAGCAGCACCCCTCCATCAAGCCGCTGCTGGCCGGCGGCGAGATGAAGGAATACACCGCGCACCTGATCCCCGAAGGCGGCTTCGACGCCATGCCGCAGATCTACGGCAACGGCTGGATGATCGTCGGCGACTCCGGCATGTTCGTCAACGCGGTGCACCGCGAGGGCTCCAACCTGGCCATGACCACGGGGCGCATCGCGGCGGAAACCATCATCGCACTCAAGGAAAAGGGGCAGGACACGAGCGCGAAGAACCTCGCCGCTTACCGCAAGGCGCTGGACGAGACCTTCGTCATGAAGGATCTCAAGAAATACCGCCGCATGCCCAACGTCTTCCACGCCAACCCGCAGTTCTTCAACGATTACCCCGAGCTGGTGAGCCGCGCCGCCCGCACGATGCTCACCGTCGACGGCGTGGACAAGAAGGCCAAGGAGCGGCAGATCCGCCGCGACTTCTCGGGCCGCCGCTCGCTCCTGGGCCTGATGGGCGACGCATTCAAGATGTGGAGGGCTTTCGAATGACCACCGCAAAAGTCGAGGAACGGCTGTTCCAGAACCGCTACCGCGTGGACGGCGGGCGGCCCCATATCAACATCATCGACCCGGAGATCTGCCACGGGTCCTGCAAGGACAAGGACTGCACCCATCTGTGCCCGGCCGCCTGCTACACCCAGGAAGGCAACGGCCGTGTGGTGCTGATCACCGACGGCTGCCTGGAATGCGGCACCTGCCGGGTCATCTGCAATGAGCACCGCAACGTCGCCTGGGAATACCCGCGCGGCGGCTACGGCATTCTTTTCAAGTTCGGCTAACCAAGGATCTATCGTGCCCAAACCGGAGAAACACGTCTTCATCTGCGGCCAGAATCGCGGCCCCGGCCACCCCCGGGGTTCCTGCGCGCAAAGCGGCGCCAGCGCCGTGTGGGAGGAATTCGCCTTCGAATTCCAGCAGCGCAACCTCGGCGGCAAGATCGGCCTCACCAACACCGGCTGCCTCGGCCCCTGCAACGGCCCGCATGTGCTGGTCTATCCGGAAGGCGTCATGTACGGCAAGGTCGCCAAGGAGGATGTCGCCGCCATCGTCGAGCAGCATCTGGTCGGCGGCCAGCCGGTCGAGCGCCTCACGCTGCCCAAGGACGTATGGTAGCCGGCACGCCGGGGGTAAGCCGGGAGGACATGCCCGCCGCCGTCGGCGAGAGGCTTGAGGCGGCAGCGTTCAACGTCCACCGCGACCCTGCACACGCCGAGGCCCAACTGCTGGCCGCCCAGCAGGCAGCGCCCGATTACCTGCCCGGCTATTACGCGCTGTACAAGTTCTACTTCTACCGCCAGCGTCTGGCCGAGGCACGCGGCATCGCCGTCCACGGCCTGCAGCAGGCCGCCGCCCTGGGCGGCTTCGATGCCGACTGGCGACGCCTGGACGCCGCTTCCGCCGACTGGCGCGGTGATGATGGCGCTGCGCATTTCTATCTCTTCACGCTCAAGGCCCTGGCCTTCATCAGCCTGCGCAGCGGCGAGCCGCACGCCTGCCGGGAACTGCTCGACAAGCTGGCCGAGCTCGATCCGAGCGACTCCGTCGGCGCCTCGGTCATCCGCGAGTTGGCCGCGGGCGCAGCCCAGCCCGCCTGAGACCCCACACCCATACCCGAACACGATCCATCTTCTGACACGAAAGGAAACCCATGGCCACCATCACCGAATCCGCCCTTGCCCAGGTGGAAACCCAAGGCCGGCTGTTGAACCCGGTATTCAAGGACAAGACCCATGTGCCGGGCCGCTACGGCTTCCGCGGCGACATCGCGCTCAAGTTCGCCGAGCAGTTCGCCGACGAAAAGCGCCCGCCGGAAATCAGCACCGACCAGGTGATGGCGATCGCCGAGGCCGGCAAGCCCGGCATCCCCTTCATGGCCGGGTTTCTGTTGTCCTTCGAATACCTCAAGCTGCTGGCCGAGGTGCTGGACGGCGAGCTGCTGCCGGAGGGCAAGTATTTCGTCTTCTGTGACAACATCGACCTCTCCGCGAAGTACCGCGTCCCCTACGGCAAGGCTACGTTCTATGTGCTGCCCATCTTCGAGGCCACGGTCTACAACGAGCTGCTGGAACTGCTCTACCTGGAAAAGAACGACCTCAAGAAACTCGACACCGCCGGCAAGCTGGACAAGGTGGCGGAGACCGCGCTGGGCTTCGACGCGGATTTCGAAACCATCAGCTATGAGGACGGCCTGCAGCGCATGGGGCCGGTGCGCAACCTGGGCGAGAACCGCCCGGTATGACCATGCTGCTGGGCGCCATGCTCTCGCTCATCGAGGAGGCTGGCGTCGTAGTGCT
>JAJXXS010000008.1 GCA_021780975.1 Pseudomonadota bacterium | reverse complement strand
GGGCCTGTGGTGGCCAGTTCGATGAAGCAGCAATTTCAGGGCGGCCTGCTGACCATCACGATTCCTAAGGCGCCGGTGCCGAAAGTGTCGATATGAGCGCGCCTCCGGGCGCTACCGAAGCTCCGGGCGCGCCCGGAATGCAGCCCACCTGGACCAGCAGCGACAAGGACCTGGTGGGCACGTGCCTGGGTCCGGCGCGCCTGTGGTACACGCTAGGCCACGGCATCGTCAACGAGGTTTACTATCCGCGCATCGACATCCCGCAGATTCGCGACCTTGGCTTCATTGTCGCCGATGGACACGGCTTCTGGAGCGAGGTCAAGAGGCTGCCGGGCCGCGTGCTGCGGACGCCGGCGCCAGGGGTGCCGCTGGCGACGATAGTCCACCAACACCCGCGCTTCACCCTGACCTTGCGCGTTTGCCCGGACCCCCTGCGCGAGGTGCTCCTCCTGCAGTTTCGCCTGGAAGGGGAAGCGGGCATGCGCCCCTATGTCCTGCTTGCGCCGCACCTGGGCGGGACGGGGCGGGACAACCTGGCGTGGTGCGGCGAATACGGCGGCGGGTCCGTGCTTTGGGCCGAACAGGGTCCATTCGGATTGGCGCTGGCCGCACGTGACGACCAGGGCAGCGATGCCTACACCGCCAGATCGGTGGGCTATGTGGGGGCCAGTGACGGCTGGCAGGATTTTTCCCATAACGCCGATATGGCGTGGCGCTACGATTCGGCGGGTCCCGGCAACGTCGCCCTCACCGGGGCCCTGTGCCGCAGCGGCGTCCTGGCCCTGGGTCTGGGAACATCCAAGGAGGCAGCGGCGACCCTCGCCTGCGCGGCATTGGCGCAGCCTTTTGATCAGGTCTGGGAGGAGCAGGCGCTCGCGTGGTCGCGCTGGCACAGCCAATACAGCGCCACCACCACGCCGCCGGATTTGCCGGCCGAACTGGTGCGCCAGTTCGGCATCTCCGCCGGGGTATTGAAAACCCATCTTGATAAGACCTACGTCGGCGCCATGGTCGCCAGCCTTTCAGTACCCTGGGGCAATAGCCGCGAGGAACGGGCCGGTTATCACCTGGTATGGCCGCGCGACCTGGTGGAGAGCGCGGGCGCGCTGCTGGCATTGGGGGCCGTTGACGAGGCCCGCGACACCCTGCGCTATCTGGTTGCCACCCAGCAGGCCGACGGCCACTGGTTCCAGAACCAGTGGCTGGGAGGCAAGCCGTATTGGAGCGGGCTGCAGCTTGATGAAGCTGCCTTTCCCGTGCTCCTGGCCGCTGCCCTGGCGGAGCGCGGGCAGTTGCAGGACACGCCTGTTGCCGCGATGGCGGCACGCGCGCTCGCCTTTCTGGTCAGCCGTGGACCGGCGAGCCCGCAGGATCGCTGGGAGGAGGACGCCGGCCTCAATCCGTTTACGCTCGCGGTGTGCATTTCCGCGCTGGTAACCGGGAGCCGTTTTCTTTCCCCGCAGGATGCCGAGATCGCCACGGCAGTGGCCGACTTCTGGAACAGCCGCCTGGAAGACTGGACCGTGGCCCGCACTGGCCAGTTCGTCCACGGCATGGGGCTGGCAGGGTATTACGTACGCGAGGCGCCAGCCGGCGCGCTCGCCAGTGAAGATGCGCTGTGCCGGGTCGTGCCGGTGAAGAACCGGCAGCACGATCCGGATCTGCCCGCAGCGGAGCAGGTGGGGCTGGAATTTTTGCAGCTGGTGCGTTTTGGCTTGCGCGCCGCGCGCGATCCGCTGATCGTGGACAGCCTCAAGGTGGCTGACGCCCTGTTGCGGGTGGAAACGCCCAAGGGGCCGGTGTGGCATCGATACAATGGGGATGGTTATGGCGAACATGCCGACGGCGCCCCCTTTGATGGCACCGGCCATGGCCGGGGATGGCCCTTGCTGACGGGCGAGCGCGGGCATTACGCCCTGACCGCTGGGGAAGACCCTTTGCCCTACCTGGCCGCCATGGATGCCATGACCGGCCGGGGGGGATTGATTCCCGAACAGGTGTGGGACGAACATCCGCCCGCCGGCCATCGCCCCGGGGAACCCAGCGGGTCGGCGATGCCATTGCTGTGGGCGCATGCCGAATTCATCAAGCTCGCGGTATCGCGCCACCTGGGCCGGCCGACCGATCGCCCGGCCGCGGTATGGGAGCGTTATGGCGGGGTTCGCCCGGACCCCGGCGTATGGCTATGGACGCCGGCGGCGCCGGTGGTGCGCATGCCACGTGGCAAATCCCTCTGGATTTTGTTGCCGAGGGCGGCCCTGCTGCGCTGGGGAATCAATGGCTGGCAGCAGATCCGTGACACGGCCGCAGAAGGTGCGGGCTTGGGGCAATGGCGGGTTGCTCTGCTCGCGCCGGATATTGTGCAGGCACAGACCCTGGAATTCACCTGGCAATGTCAGGAGAGCGGCGAGTGGCACGGGCGCGACTACCGCATCGCGATCTCGCCTACGTAGAGGGGCGCCGGGGCGCTGGCTTCCTTGTTTATAATGTCTCCCTCCAAGACAAACAGGCGGTTTACGAGATGGCAGGTTTGACCCTGTACGACAAACTCTGGCGCGCTCACGTCGTTGATGAGGCGAAAGACGGCGCCACGCTGCTCTACATCGACCGCCATCTCGTGCACGAAGTCACCAGCCCGCAGGCGTTCGAGGGTCTGCGCCTGGCCGGACGCAAACCCTGGCGGGCAAAATCCGCCATTGCCGTGCCGGACCACAATGTTCCCACGACGCGGCGCGCCGAAGGCATCGCCGATCCTGTCTCACGCCTGCAGGTCGAGACCTTGGATCGCAACTGCGCAGATTTCGGCATCGAAGAGTTCACGATGGAGGATGTGCGGCAAGGCATCGTCCATGTCATCGGTCCGGAGGAGGGGCTTACCCTGCCGGGCATGACCGTGGTGTGCGGTGATTCCCACACCTCGACCCATGGCGCCTTCGGCGCTCTGGCCTTCGGCATCGGCACGTCCGAGGTGGAGCATGTGCTGGCCACCCAGTGCCTGGTGGCGAAGAAATCGAAATCCATGCGTATCACGGTGGACGGCACGTTGGGGCAGGGTGTGACTGCCAAGGATGTCGCGCTGGCCATTATCGGCCGGATCGGCACCGCCGGAGGCACGGGCTTTGCCATCGAGTTCGCCGGTTCTGCCATCCGCGCCCTCAGTCTGGAAGGGCGCATGACCTTGTGCAACATGGCGATCGAGGCGGGGGCGCGTGCCGGCATGGTGGCGGTGGACGACAAGACCATCGACTATGTGAAGGGTCGCCCATATGCGCCGCAGGGCGCGACGTGGGACAAGGCTGTCGCTTGGTGGCGGACCCTGTGCTCGGATTCCGATGCAAGGTTCGATGCCGAGATCGCTTTGCGGGCAGAGGATATCCTGCCCCAGGTTACCTGGGGCACGTCGCCGGAAATGGTGGCGACGGTGGATGGCCGGGTACCGGATCCGGCCAGCGCACCGAGCGCGGTGAAGCGCCAGGACTGGGAACGCGCGCTTCATTACATGGGGCTTGCCGCAGGCACGCCGATCCAGCAAATCGCCGTGGACAAGGTTTTCATCGGCTCCTGCACCAATTCCCGCATCGAGGATTTGCGCGCCGCTGCCGCGGTGGTCAAGGGCCGCAGGAAGGCGGCCGGCGTCAAGCTTGCCATGGTCGTGCCGGGCTCTGGACTGGTCAAGCGGCAGGCAGAGCAGGAGGGGCTGGATCGTGTGTTCGTCGATGCCGGCTTCGAGTGGCGCGAGCCCGGATGTTCCATGTGCCTGGCCATGAATGCCGACCGTCTCGAGGCGGGCGAGCGCTGCGCTTCCACCAGCAACCGCAATTTCGAAGGGCGCCAGGGTGCTGGCGGACGCACCCATCTGGTCAGTCCGGCCATGGCTGCCGCGGCTGCGATTGCCGGACATTTCGTTGATGTCAGGCACTTTTGAGGCTCGTTCGCGGCTTACTTGTCCGCACTGCGGCTGGAACGAGGTGCTCGTCATGCCGGAAGACGCCTGCCTGTGGTTTTTCGACTGCCCCGGCTGCGGCACGATGCTCAAGCCCAAGGTCGGCGATTGCTGCGTGTTCTGCAGCTATGGTGACGTTCCCTGCCCGCCGGTGCAGTTGAGCGGCGGGAAATCCTGTTGCTCGAGAGGATAATCGTGAAAAGAAAATTGTTCGCCTTTGCCATGATCGCCTGCACGCTGCTGCTGGCGGGCTGCAATACCGTACATGGCATGGGCCAGGACATCCAGGCCGCCGGTCAGGCGATTGAACGCGCAAGCACTAAATAAAGATGACTCCCTTTACCCAATTGCACGGCCTGGTCGCACCTCTGGATCGCGCCAACGTCGATACCGACGCCATCATCCCCAAGCAGTTTCTCAAGTCCATCAAGCGCAGCGGATTTGGCCCCAACCTGTTCGACGAATGGCGCTATCTGGATGTGGGCGAGCCCGGGCAGGATTGCCGGGGGCGACCCTTGAATCCCGAGTTTGTCCTCAACCAGCCGCGCTACCAGGGGGCGCAAATTCTGCTGGCACGCGAGAATTTCGGTTGCGGGTCGAGCCGCGAGCACGCTCCCTGGGCTTTGCAGGATTACGGCTTTCGCGCCATCATCGCGCCCAGCTTCGCAGACATTTTCTACAACAACTGTTTCAAGAATGGCCTGCTGCCCATCGTTCTGCCGGCCGAGGCGGTGGATCGCCTGTTTGCGGAGACGCTGGCCAATCAAGGCTATGCCCTGGATGTCGATCTTGCGCGGCAGACGGTGGTTTTGCCGGATGGCAGCGCCTTTACGTTTGCGGTGGATGAGTTTCGTAAATATTGTCTGTTGAATGGGCTCGACGATATCGGGCTCACGCTGCAGAAAGTGGACACGATCCGGGCCTACGAGACGCGGCGCAGGGAAGAGGCGCCATGGCTCTTCGAGTAAACCTGAATCGGCCCGCGGCGGGTGGAGAGCCCGTGCTGCCGAGCGACCGAAATCCGCCACCCAAATCTGTCAAACGAACCACTCACAAACTCACATGAAAATCGCAGTCTTGCCCGGGGACGGCATCGGCCCGGAAATCGTTGCCCAGGCCGTGAAGGTGCTTGATGCGCTCCAGCGCGACGGGCTCAAGGTCGAAATGGAGCAGGCCCCCATCGGCGGTGCGGGCTACGATGCGGCGGGCGACCCCCTGCCGCAGATGACCCTGGATTTGGCACGGGCGGCCGACGCCGTGCTGCTGGGGGCGGTCGGGGGACCGCAATACGACGGCCTGGAGCGATCCCTGCGGCCTGAGCGTGGCCTCTTGCGCATCCGCAAGGAACTCAATCTGTTCGCCAACCTGCGTCCGGCCCTGCTGTACCCGGAACTCGCTTCGGCATCCACGCTGAAGCCCGAAGTCGTCGCCGGCCTGGACATCATGATCGTGCGCGAACTGACGGGTGATATCTATTTCGGCCAGCCGCGCGGCATCGAGACGCGCGGTGGCGAACGCGTGGGTTTCAACACCATGGTTTATTCCGAGTCGGAAATCCGGCGCGTGGCGCGGGTAGCGTTCGATATCGCCATGAAGCGCGGCAGGAAGCTTTGCTCGGTGGAAAAGGCCAATGTGCTGGAGTGCTCAGAGCTGTGGAAGGAAGTGGTCATCGAGGTGGGCCGCGACTATCCCGAGGTTGAGTTGTCGCATATGTATGTCGACAATGCGGCGATGCAACTGGTGCGGAACCCGAAGCAGTTCGATGTCATCGTGACGGGCAACATCTTCGGCGATATCCTCTCGGATGAGGCGTCCATGCTGTCGGGATCCATCGGCATGCTGCCGTCCGCGTCGCTCGATTTGCAGAACAAGGGGATGTACGAGCCTATCCACGGCTCGGCGCCGGACATCGCCGGCCGGGATCTTGCCAATCCGCTGGCGACCATACTGTCGGTGGGAATGATGTTCCGCTACACCTTTGCCGATGGTGCGCTTGCAGACCGTATTGATGGGGCCGTGAGGAAGGTCATAGCGCAGGGCCTGCGTACCGGGGACATATGGACGGAGGGCTGCCAGCGGGTGAGTTGTTCGGCCATGGGCGATGCCGTGGTGGCGGCTCTGGGATGAGAGCAGCCGACGGGTGGTGCGCGCTGAGTTGAGAACGAAAAATTGAGGGAAGCATCATGTTGAAGGTGGGTTTGGTCGGCTGGCGTGGCATGGTGGGCTCGGTGCTCATGCAACGCATGCGCGAGGAGAACGACTTCCGCGACATCGAACCGGTGTTTTTCACCACGTCGAATCCGGGTGGCAGGGGACCGGACATCGGCACGGAAGTGCCGGCGCTGAAAGACGCCAGGTCGATCGAGGAACTGCGGCGCATGGACGTGATCGTCACCGCCCAGGGCGGCGACTACACGGGAGAAATCTATGCGCCGCTGCGCGCCGCGGGCTGGCAGGGCTACTGGATCGACGCTGCTTCCACCCTGCGTATGGAGAAGTCTGCCGTCATCATCCTCGATCCGGTCAACCGGCACGTGATCGACCAGGCGCTGGCCCAGGGGGGCAAGGATTTCATCGGCGGCAACTGCACCGTGTCGCTCATGCTCATGGCCCTGGGGGGATTGTTCAAGGCAGACCTGGTGGAATGGATCACGGCAATGACCTACCAGGCGGCGAGCGGCGCCGGGGCCAAGAACATGCGCGAGCTTCTGACCCAGATGGGCGAGTTGCACAGCGTTTCCAAGGCGCTGCTGGACGACCCGGCCTCAGCCATACTCGACATTGATCGCGAAGTGGCTGGCACGCTGCGCGACGAAGCCTTCCCCGATGAAAATTTCGGCGTTCCCCTGGCGGGCTCCCTCATTCCCTGGATCGACAAGGATCTCGGCAACGGGCAATCCAAGGAAGAATGGAAAGGCATGGCGGAGACCAACAAGATACTCGGCAAGGGCGAGACGGCAGTGCCTATCGATGGCCTCTGTGTACGCATCGGCGCCATGCGCTGCCACTCGCAGGCGCTTACCATCAAGCTGAAGAAGGATGTACCGGTGACCGAAATCGAGGCGCTTTGCGCGGCGCACAACGATTGGGTGAAAGTAGTGCCCAACCAGCGCGAGGCTTCCATGCATCAATTGACGCCGGCAGCGGTCACCGGCACCTTGCAGGTTCCGGTGGGGCGGTTCCGCAAGCTCAACATGGGCGCCCAATATCTTTCCGCTTTCACAGTGGGCGACCAGTTGCTGTGGGGGGCGGCGGAGCCCTTGCGGCGCATGCTGCGCATACTGGTGGAGCGCCGCTGACCGCCATGGCGTACCTGGCTGCCTCCATCTTTTCAGGGCGGCCAGTGTGCCATCGTGCGGCGATGCTGCGCGACGAGCGTGCAGAAGATGCAAACGTGCCTTGGACTGGGTACGAAATATCAACAATAAGTTTACGCTGCCGGTGACAGGGCGTGATTTTTGCTAAAGAATCGCGCCGTTAAGCCGTCATAGCACATGTCACGTTTTCGACAGACCCCGTACGGGAGGATGCCCAGAATGAAATTCAGCTCTATTTCCATGCCTTTGGCAGCGAGCGCACTCGCCTTGCTGCTGCCTTTGTCCGCCTACGGGGCGGGCCTCGGGAGGCTTACCGTCAACTCGGCGCTGGGCCAGCCCTTTAGCGGCGAAATCCCGATACTCGCCAGCAAGACGGAAATGGAGAACCTGACGGCGGCGCTGGCGGGGGATGATGTGTTCAAGCAGGCGGGGGTTGAATATCTGCCCTCACTCACCTCCCTGCATTTCATCATCGTCAAGCAGGCAGACGGCAAAGCAGTGCTGAAAATCACGTCCGACAAACCCATCAACGATCCCTTCCTGGACATCCTCGTGCAACTCAATTGGGCTTCCGGCAAGCTGGTGCGGGAGTACACCGTACTGCTCGATCCCCCGGGC
>JAJXXS010000021.1 GCA_021780975.1 Pseudomonadota bacterium | reverse complement strand
AGGATGAGCGGGGGCACCAGGCGGATCACCGTGTCGGAGGTGACGTTGATGAGATAGCCGCGCTCGCGCGCCACCGCCACCAGTTCCCCGCAGGGGCGCTCCAGTTCCACACCGATCATGAGCCCCTGGCCGCGGATCTCGCGCACCCCGGCGCGCCCCTCCAGCGCTGCGCGCAGGGCGGCGAGCAGATGCGCCCCCACACGGCGGGCGTTTTCGCGCAGCCCTTCCTGCTCGATCGTCTCCAGGGTGGCGAGCGCGGCGGCACAGGCAAGGGGATTGCCGCCGAAGGTGGAACCGTGATTGCCGGGCTTGAAGGTTTCCGCCGCCGCGCCGCGTGCGAGGCAGGCGCCGATGGGCACGCCCGCCCCCAGCCCCTTGGCCAGCGCGATGACGTCAGGCTCGATAGTGGTGTGCTGAAAGGCGAACCATGTCCCGGTGCGGGCGATGCCGGTCTGCACTTCGTCGAGCATCAGCAGCAGGCCGAACTCGTCGCAGATGGCGCGCAACTGGGCGAGATAATCGGCGGCCATGGGATGCACGCCACCCTCTCCCAGCACCGGTTCGACCAGCACGGCGACGACCCCGGGGTTGTGGCGCGCCACCAGGCGCACGGCCTCGGCATCGTTGTAGGGAACGCGCGCGAAACCCGGCATGAGCGGCTCGAAGCCGGCCTGGATCTTGCGGCTCCCCGAAGCGGTGAGGGTCGCCAGCGTGCGGCCGTGGAAGGCCTTCTCCATGACGATCACCACCGGATTCTCCACCCCCTTCTGGTGGCCATACAGGCGCGCCAGCTTGATGGCCGCTTCATTGGCCTCGCAGCCGGAATTGCAGAAGAAGGCGCGGTCCATGCGCGCCAGCCCGCAAAGCTTTTCGGCGAGTTCCTCCTGGCGCCGCACGCGATAGAGGTTGGAACTGTGGATGAGGCTTTGCGCCTGCTCGCAGACGGCCTTGACCAGGCGCGGATGCGCGTGCCCGAGGCTATTCACCGCGACGCCCGCCACGCCATCGAGATAGCGCCGGCCTTCCTCGTCCCAGAGATAGGCCCCCTCGCCTTTCACGAAGGCTAGAGGTTGCCGGGCATAGGTATTCATCAGGTATTCGGACATGACTATCGTTCCCAAGAGCCTAGGCTCTGAAACAAACACGGCGGCTTGCGCCGCCGTGCGGTATTGCCGCTTGGGTTGTTATGCAGCGTAATTTTGCGCCACAAAGTCCCAATTGACCAGATTCCAGAACATCTCGACATACTTGGGACGCAGATTGCGATAGTCGATGTAGTAGGCATGCTCCCACACGTCGCAGGTGAGCAGTGCCTTCTGGCCGCTGGTCATGGGTGTGGCCGCGTTGCTGGTGGACACCAGGGCGAGCGAACCGTCGGCGTTCTTCACCAGCCAGGCCCAACCGGAGCCGAAGGTGGTGACCGCGGTCTTGCCGAATTCCTCCTTGAAGGCGGCGATGGAGCCCCACTTGGCCTTGATGGCATCGGCCAGGGCGCCGGTCGGCTCGCCGCCGCCGTTGGGCTTGAGGCAATGCCAATAGAAGGTGTGATTCCAGACCTGGGCGGCATTGTTGAAGATCCCGCCGCTCGATTTCTTGATGATGTCCTCCAGGGACATGTTTTCGAATTCGGTGCCCTTGATCAGGTTGTTGAGGTTGGTCACGTAAGCCTGATGGTGCTTGCCGTAGTGATAATCGATGGTCTCAGCCGAAATATGGGGCTGCAAGGCGTCGCGCGGATAGGGCAAAGGGGGTAGTTCGTGAGCCATGATCTCTCCTGGGAGTTATGCGTGGTTGGGATGATGAAGCACAAGCGAAGCTTGAGCGTTTATTCTAGCAGGATGCATCGAACCTCCGCCTAGACGTAGCGAAAAAGCGCTCAAACGGCAATAACGGCCCAGGCCACAGGGTTATTGTTTCCAAGCGCTGCCATGCAGCACATGGCCATCAAGATGTTCTGATCCCGGCCGATAAGGAAATCCATGCGTGTTAAAATTTAATTGCTTCATTCACCGGCTCTGTCACCCTACTACCGTCCATGCCGGACTCAATCTCCAGTTCCGACCTTCTCATCCGCGGCATGACCACCGCCGGCCATCGTTTCCGGCCCAGCGACTGGGCGGAACGTCTGGCGAGCGTATTCTCCACCGTCGGTCTGGACGGCCGCATGAGTTACTCCCCCTACGTGCGCCCTGTCACTGTCGAGGGCACGCAATGCATCGCCGTCGATCCTTCGCTGGAACAGGAAGACCCGCGCATATTTGCCTTCATCATGAACTTCGCCAAGGACAATGACCTGCAGGTCGGCAAGGCGGAGGCCGGGCAGGACTGGGACGTGTCCAGCAACGAACGCTTCTTCCACCGGGAGAAATAAACCGCGCCTCAGCGCATGCCCGGCCGGGCCCCAAAAACAAAAAAGCGCCTCGCGGCGCTTTTATTTCGCCTGCAACTTCCTCAGGCCATGGATTTGATCGCTTGCGCCAGACGGCTCTTGTGGCGGGCAGCCTTGTTCTTGTGGATGATCTTCTTGTCGGCGATGCGATCGATCACACTGGTGGAAGCCTGTAAGCTGGCCGCCGCAGCCGCCTTGTCGCCGGCCTCGATGGCTTTGATCACGCGCTTGATGGCGGTGCGCAGGGTCGAACGCAGGCTCATGTTGTGAGCACGCTGCTCAACGGCTTGGCGTGCACGCTTGCGGGCTTGGGCGGTATTGGCCATAAAAACTCCTGAATGCCTAATTTTTTCAAGGCGGGATTATATATCAATCAATCCGCGGCAGGGGAAACTCCTGGCGGAGAGGGGGGGATTCAATGATTTTTCCAGAATCACCCTATCCGATCAAAGACTTGCAGCACGTCAGCGAAACTGCTTAGCTACAATTTTTAGCCACGACTGCGGCCGCTGAACGAACCGCATCTGTCTGAGGGCGTAATGCTACCCACTTTTGCGGCCACTATGCAAATCCTGCTGTCGTCCGCAACCTAAAGATGAGACTCAAAAAACGAGACCGAGCCGATTTATTGGATCTAAATGTGAAAAATCTCCCGGATCCAATCGTCATTATCCGGATATGGCCCATGGATAGCTGAAAAGCAGCCCCTTGAATGGACGTGGCGGTGCTCCACCCTTGGCACCACCCAATCCACATAGACCCGCTTATCTTCTTGGTCTACCTCCTTCACAATACCAAGTGCGCGTATTTCAATGTTGTGCGCTCCTTGCCCTAGCATCCGCTTTATGGCAATCCGATCATTCGGCTGAATTTGATCTCGCAAACGCGCTTGTTCGGGTTGCTCGTCGTCTTCCCATCCCAAGACCCAGTAGCCACGCCGAAGAAAGATTTCATACTGATCTACCTGCCCATCCCACATTGCGCCAACCAACCAGTAATTCGGCATTGAACCTCCTTGAAGCCGCCAGTTGAAGCTGCCAGCAAAACACTAACGCGTTGCAGATTCCGCGAGTAAGTGACTCCCTGCTGGGTATCTACCTATAGTGCTCCAAGTACTCAGCACGTTTTTTTGTCATTTGCACCTCACAGTCTCGAACGACGACTTGTTCCATACTTCCACCTTTGAACTGGTCTCCAGCGTGCCCGCATTTCTCTCTTTTCTCTTTTATCCAGGCAATCTCATTTCTTTTCAGCGCGGATTTCTGCGTCGCATCAAGCTTGGCCATAAGATGCTTGTAGTCCTGGTTCAGGCGCTTATCTGCGGCACTAAATTCCATGTCTAGGCATTGAAGCTGCTCCGAAGTTATCGACATGTCCAGTCCCTTGCAAATGCCTGTTTTCTCAACGCTACTCGTGTTGCGTCCTGCTGGGCCGCCATTAGCTCCTGCTGGAGATGACTCGGGGGATTGAGTATCTGCCGTGGCCCCATCTCGTGCAGTAGGGCCAGAAGGTGTCGTAGCATCCTGCGTCTGCGCTTCTAAGGCTGGAGTTACTACCAGTGTGTTAACTGCGTCCGCAAGCGGCTGGAGACCCGATGCTGTCACATACTGTTGCTGCTTATCATCTGTCAATTGACTCGTGTAAGACACTGGTGCGGCCACACCGCGGTTGGTGACTTCGACGCCGTCTTGCTGGAGCGCCGCCATCATAAGTGGGCTGCCTTGCACCGCCTGAATAGTTGCAGGAGGAAGGCCTACGACGAAATCGGCCTGGCAATCATATTTATTAATGCTTGCATCATGGGCTTCAGTCCGGATTGCGTTCAACGATATATCTAACGATCGTACCGCCTGTATGGCTGGGCCAATTTGAGCACTGTTCCCCACGCCCGCTGCCGACTTGAGGCTGTTGACGATGTGATCAGTGAATGTTTGCTTGACGATCTCTTGCGTGCCCGGCGCAGAACACGAAATTTGGGGGGCGGCAAACGAACAATCCACTAATCCAAACAATAGGGGAAGAAACAGAAAACTAGGCTTCATTATTTTCTCCTTGTCAGTTTCTCGGCTCTATAGCCCATTGGTGCATCGGCTGACGCGTTTAACCTGTGAACACAATCGCGGAAACGATAATCAAGGACAGTTGACTTTCGTTTGATAGCATCCAGCGATGCCGCAATGTCCTCTGCGGCATATGGTAGCAGTTTCAGGCCAGGGGGGGCCGCGCAGCGGCAAAACCAGGGGCCGCCGAAGGCGGGGCGAAGGCGTCCAGCCTGAGCCCCCGAAGCGCAAGCAAGGGCCGGGGGGAGCCGCCGCCGGGTGAGCGCCCGGCGCAGCCTTCGCGCGTAGCGCGAGGGCGAGCATAGGGCCGAAAGCGCGCCCCAGCGCGCGGCCGGCGAGTGGGGGGCGAAGCCCCGCCGCCCCCGCCCGCGGGGGGTACCCACGTTTTTAAGCGGGAGAGCGAAGCGACCCCGCGGTGACCCGCGCGGGGCCACGATTGCCGCGTAGCGGCAATTGGGGGAGCGGGGCATAAAAAAGTGGGTACCCCCCGGGGGTGGCCGCGCGCCAGCGCGGACGGGGGCGGCCTAAAAATCAAGCTGCGGCGGCGGGGCATCAGCCCCGCAGTGAGGCCCGGCGTCCAGCCGGAACAGCCGAACGGGAGCCGCTTCAAGGCCCAACCCCCTACGTCGGAAGCCGCGCCCTCTGCGCCGGGAGGCCTGCGGCCAAGCTGGGCATTTGCGCCGTGCCGCAGGCCCGGCACGGAGGGCGGCACGGCAACAGCGGGCACGCGGTGGCTATACGGGGCATGTACCACAGCCAAGAAGAAGCTTGCCATGCCCGACCAACCCGCACCGATTCCCGCACACGATTGCGCACACCTACCGGCGCCGACCGCCCCCACCACGCGCGCGCAGGCGCGCGAGCACGAGGCGTTGATGCTGTACTGGCTGCACCGATTCGGCTATCTCACGGCGCCCCAGGTCGCAGCGCTGGTGTATCCCACGTATCGCCAGGCCGAACACCTGGCGCGGCGCGTGCTGCTGCGGCTGGAACGGCGCGGCCTGGTGCTGCGCCGGCCCGGCGCGCCGGGGGAGCGCGGCCATTACGCGCTCGCCCAAGCCGGGGCGCGCGCCGTCGTTAGTGTTTATGATGTACAGCCCATTTCCGGCAAGGACGTGCTGCGCCGCATATCGCCCCACCGCTGCTTCGCCAATGACGCGGTGATCCGCCTGCTGCGGGCCGGAACCAGGCGCGTGTGGACGGAGCGCGAAATCCAGCGCGGCGCGGCGCCGTTTCGCAGTCTGGGCCCCAAGGTGCCCGATGCGCTCGCAACAGACACCGAAGGCGGCGTGACCTGGGTGGAGGTCGAAGCGTCGCGCCGCGGCGGACGCGACCTGAAGGCCCTGGCGGAATGGCTGGTGCACACGGCCTTCCCCCCAGGGCTGGAATTCCTGGTGCCGCTGGATTCGCCGCAGGACACGCTGTTCCTGGAGCGCGTGCGCTTTGTGCTCGCGGTACCGCAAGCGCGCTCTTTGGCGCAGCGCCTGTATCAGGCGCTCGCCAACATGCTGGGGCAGATGGACTACAACGTGCACGATTACGCAGCCAACACCCTGGAGTTTGAAATCCCAGGCCAGCCCCTGCAGGTAGGCTTTGAGTAGCCCCCTACCCTGTACCGATTTTGCGCGCCGACGCTGCCCGCTTGGCGCGCTGCCGTCCCCGGCTGCGCGCCTCTCCCGCCTTACGGCGGCGCTCCGCGCTCTTCGTCATCGCCTGAATCTCCGAGATGGTGGCTTTGGGCGGCGGGGTGAGTGTAACCCCGCGGTATTTGACCCGATTGAGAGAGCGCCGCAGGGTTCGCTGTCCTGCCGGGGAACCATACTTGTCGCTTACGCTGGAGCGAGCATGCCCGGTCAGATAGTCATGCATTTCCGTGATCATCGGGACATCACGGCACGCCGATTTGAAAGTATGACGAAAGCTGTGCAAGTCCTGTTTTATCGCGCTCTTGCCAATGCGGCTTTGCACGTGCTGGATGAACCATTCGGCAACGCTCTCGGAATTGACCAGCCCGGGGAATAAACGACCGGCTCCGGCTTGGCGCAGGGTTTCTATGTACTGGATGAACCCCAAGGCGAGAACGTCCTTGTGCACGGGCACGTCGCGTATGGAATTTTCTGTTTTGAGCCTGCGCAGGCGGTTATGACGCATGAGCAGGGTGACCTGCCCGCGCTCTACTTTCACCTCTTCCATGAGCAGCCCCGTCAACTCCTCCTTGCGCGCTCCCGTATACAGGGCCAAAATCGGCACCCAGTACGCGGCATGGCCGCCGGCAGCCTCTGGGATGGCCTCAAGCGGCGGCAGGTCGCGGAATACCTCCTTGAGCCGCTCCAAGCTGTATTCCCCCCGGCTGCTTTTAGCTTTCTTGGCGTCGGGTATGGTGACGGCGCGAAATGGGTCGGGTCGGTCGCCCAACTTTTCATTGTTCAACGCGAATCTGTACACCGTGCCGGCAGCCGTCAGATGGGTCAGCGCCGTCTTGTCGGCCAAGCCTGGTGTAAGACTGTCGCTCCAGTCGATGACTTGCGCCCGGGTGATTTGTTTAGGCCCCACGCCACAATGCTGCGCGAGGCGGCGAATGACAAGGCGATAGAGGCTACGCGTGCTCTCCGACGCATTTTTGTGCTTCTCCCAATAGTAGTCCAGCAGATTGTCCCAAGTCGGGCCTTTGCTCTCGGCAGGTTTGGGCGGCGGTTGCGGGGTCGGAGCCGTTTTGCCACTGGCCCGCTGCTGCAGGCCTTGCGCGACGTCGCGGAATGCGACCACAAACGGCAAGTAGTCCGCCGTCACCGGGCCTTGCGGAACCTTGCCCAATTCCGTGTACAGGTAGAACGGAATCAGGGCGCGTAACTGTTGGAGCAGTTGGCTATCGCCTTGCGCTCCTGGAGGCGGCAAGGTCTCAAAGAGGCCCGTTTCCCTGTCCGCTACGCGTTCAACTTCCTCGCCCGCAAGCGCGGCCGACACGGCACGCTGGTGTACCTCTTCGTCCGCCGACAGTAAGCTGGTTTTCATCACCTCCGCGACGTAGCGGATGTCCTCGGGCGTTACCGGCTTATCACTGTTGCGCAGCAGCATGTCCAGCCGATCCAGTGCATCATCGACCTCAACCGCGTAACGTCGCGCGAGTTTCTCCGCCTCGCGACGGTTGCCGGTTTCCAGGGAGAAGCGCAGGTACGCGTTGGCCCCCACCCGGCGTGCGCCAGAGGCGAGCAACAATGTCTTGCCAGCATGCTGCGGAAGTTTGCGGGAAAACCAGAACAGTTTCCCGCGAGAGACCAGGTACATGATCTTCGGCTCCTTAGCCACGTTTTTAGCTACAGTCCTAGCCACAACGTTTCGCTACAAGCCATTGATCTGATTACTTTTTATTTGCCAAACAAGACGTTAAATCTAGTTGGCGGAGAGGGGGGGATTCGAACCCCTGAACCCCTAGCCCGTTGATTCTCCAGAGGAACCGACCCCAACGGCGGCCGAATGCCGGTTGCCAAGTGGC
>JAJXXS010000011.1 GCA_021780975.1 Pseudomonadota bacterium | reverse complement strand
TATATTCAGTGCCCAGGTATTGCGCTGTTCGCTCTGCGATGGCCAGGCTGCGACGTTGAAGGCCGCGGGCGCCGGCTCGGTCTGCCACATGGCTTCCATGGCCGCCAGCTTGCTGGGCTGGGCGTGGCCGCCGACAAACCCCAAAGCGTCGCCCAGGGTGATGACGCCGGCGGTGGCCAATACGCCGAACAAGGAGGCCATGCGGAACGAGCGCTTGGCCAATTCCATATGTTTGCCGCGCAGCATGTACCAGGCGCTGATGCCAGCCACGAAGATCGCCGCTGTCACGTAGCCGGCGATGCTGGTGTGGACGAACTTGGCCTGCGCATCATGGCTGAAGATGAGGGCGGCGAAGTTGGTCAGTTCCATGCGCATGGTCACCGGGTTGAAGGCCGCCCCCTGCGGATCCTGCATGAAGCCGTTGGCGACCAGGATCCACAGCGCCGAGAGGTTGGAGCCCAGCGCCACCAGATAGGTGACGATGAGATGCTGGCCCTTGGAAAGACGCTGCCAGCCAAACACCATCAGGCCGACGAAGGTGGATTCCATGAAGAAAGCCATGAGCCCTTCAATGGCCAGCGGCGCGCCGAAGATGTCGCCGACGAAGCTGGAGTAGAACGACCAGTTGGTGCCGAACTCGAACTCCATGGTGAGGCCGGTGGCAACGCCGAGGGCGAAATTGATGAGGAACAGCTTGCCCCAGAACTGTGTCATGTCGCGATAGATTTTCTTGCCCGTGGTGACGTAGACGGTTTCCATCGCGGCAAGCAGAAAACTTAACCCCAGAGTAAGTGGGACGAAGAGAAAGTGATACAGGGCGGTGGCCGCGAACTGCCAGCGTGACAGTTCAACGACGGTATCGTTGATCATGAGGCGCTCCTTCTCATTGACGTTGGTTATAACTTAGAAAACTTGGGGTTGTTTCGCCAACACTGTTTGCGGCCACCTTCAGGCCGGGTACCGTCAGCGACCGCTGGCAGCGTTAAGTTGCCTCATTGGGAAAATTTAAGCAAATAGAATATCTTTATCTTAAATTAAGGCAAAAAAATCTTGTTGCTCCTGAAATTCGTCCCGTGGCGAGCGGACCCAGTTGAGGAATGCGTATGTCTGGGGCCGTCAGGCGATAGCCCCCAGGGCGTCAAGGGGTTCGTCCCCCCTCTTAAGCAAGCGGGTGGCCTCCCAGTTGGGGATGGGGGTGCTGAAAAGAAACCCCTGCATCTCCGAGCAGCGCATGGCCGTGAGGGCTTCCTGCTGCGCCAAGGTTTCCACGCCCTCTGCGACGACATTGAGCCTGAGTCCCTGCCCCATGCCGACGATGGCGCTGACGATAGGGGAGGGGCGGTCGGGGCCAAGTTCCTGCACAAAGGATTGGTCGATTTTCAGGGTGTGGATGGGAAACTTGGACAGATATTTGAAGGAGCTGTAGCCGGTGCCAAAATCGTCGATCGCGATTTGCACGCCTTGCGCGGCGAGGCGGGAGAGTTTCACCGCGTTGCTCTCCATGTCGCGCATAAGCAGCGATTCCGTGATTTCCAGTTCCAGGCACTGGCAATCCAGGGCGTGAAACTCGACCGAACGCAACACGCTCTCGACGAAATCGGCGCTTTCCAACTGCCTGGCGGAGATGTTGACCGAGAGCCGCACAGCCGGCAGGCCCGCCTTCTTCCATTCGGCCAGTTGTTCCGAAGCTTGTCGCAGCACCCATTCGCCGATTGGCACGATGACGCCGGTATCCTCGGCGACGGAAATGAAATCGGCGGGTGTGAGCAGCCCCCGTTCCGGGTGCCACCAGCGCAGCAGCACCTCGAATCCGGTGATGCGCAGATGGGCGCAGTCGATGAGCGGCTGGAAGAAAAGTACGAATTCATTGCGTGCGAGGGCGCGCCGCAATTCCGCTTCCAATTGGATGCGCGCCGAATAGGGGGCCTGCATGCCCGCCTCCCAGAATTGCAGGCGGCTTCTGCCCTCAGTCTTGGCCTGATACATGGCGATTTCCGCTTGACGGATCAGGGTGTCCACCATGTCGCTGTCCTCCGGCGCTGTAGAGGCGCCGATGCTGACCGATACGTAAACCTCCTGATCGCGGATCTGCATGGGGCGGCTGAGGGAGTTTATGATTTTTCGCCCGATATGTTCTATGTCATTGCGCGTCGGCAGAGCGGGCAGCAGCACCGCGAATTCATCCCCGCCCAGGCGCGCGAGCGTGTCGCCCTCGCGCAGGCACCCGCGTAGGCGGGCGCCAACATTGAGCAGCAACTCATCACCGGACCCGTGGCCGAGAGAGTCGTTGATGACCTTGAAATGATCGAGGTCGAGGATCAATACCGCGAGATTGTGGCCGTTGTGTTTGCTCTGCGCCAGAGCGAGGCCGAGGTGGTCGCGGAAGAGTGCCCGATTGGGTAGCCCGGTGAGCAGGTCGTGATAGGTCTGGTAGTGGATCATCTCCTCGGCCTGCTTGCGCTCAGAAATGTCCTTGGCTACGCCGTAGCTGCCGATGAAACGGGTCTCGAAGCGGTTGCCGCTGTCCTCATACATGCCCGTGGCTTTCAGCTCGAACGTGCGATAGCGCGCATTCATGGCGCGCGGACGGCGCTGCCCCGGGTTGCACTTGAGGCGCAATTCAATCTGCTTCTGCTGGCGCGCATTGGTGCGCCTCTCGTTGAAGATGTGTGTGGCGCGGGCCAGGTCTTCCTCGTGGATCAGCGTGGTATAGGGCTGGCCCAGAAGATCGTCCTTGTCCCAGCCAAGCAGATCCGCGACGCGATCGTTTAGGAAGGTGAAGCGCCCCTCGGCATCCAGGGTGTAGATGAAATCCGGCGAACTGTTGACCAGAAAGCGGTGCCACTTTTCCGATTGCTGCAGGCGTTGCAGGATGAAGCCATTTTCCTTTTCCAGGCGCCGCCGGGTGAGCGTGTGGTCGATGCGTCTCAGCAGTTCCTCCGGCTCGTACGGCTTGCGCACGAAATCGGTGGCGCCGCTGCGCAGCGCATCGATGGCCGTATCGATGGAAGTGTTGCCGGAAACGACAATCACCGGCGTGTCCACTTGGCGTTCATTGAGAAACGCCAGCACGCCGGCACCGTCCACGTCTGGCATCGCGAGGTCCAGAAGGATGATGTCGAACTGGCGCCGCCCGATGGCAGCAAGTGCTTCGCGTCCACCCTGGGCGGTGACGATGTCATAGCTGCGTCCTTCCAGCAGGCGGGTGAGTCCCTCCAGGATCAAAGGGTCGTCATCCACCAGCAGCACGTGCGGCTGGGGAAACAGTTGGCCAAATTCCGTGCCGCCGCGATCGCCTTGCAGGTTCTCCAGCATCTAGATTCTCCGCTTGTAGTGGGCCGCGCGCGCGGCCTTATGTGAGGTCATGACTCATCCCGGAACGGCTGTCTTGCCGGGCACAAAAAGCTGCCCGCCAGCCGGCAGCAGGATGGTGAACACGGTGCCAGCCGGGCTGCTCTGGCACTGGATGTCGCCCTCCAGGGCGCGTGCCAGACTGCGGCTGATGGCAAGCCCCAGGCCGGCATGTTCGCTTCCTTTGGTCGAGGGCTGTGGCTCAAACAGCCTAGCCTGGACTGCTTCTGGCAGTCCGGGTCCGCTGTCCTGGACATGTATCGCGACACGCGAGTCATTGTCGCCTACCTCTAGACGCGTGCTGAAGATGAGGCGCCCTCCCTGCGGCATTGCCTCGACCGCATTTTTCGTGAGGTTGAGCAAAATCTGCTTGAGCTTGTCGCGGTTCAGGTGCAAAGGGGGAATGCTCGGGTCGAGGTCGATTTGCACGTTGATGCGATTCGGCGCGAACAGCGTGCCCAGCGCCATGCGCACAATTTCGGAAACGGTTTGGTTGATGGCTACGGGTTCCTGGCTTTCGTTCTGGATGGACGTTTGCGTCGCCGGGGGGGCGGGCGACAGGCTGCGCAATATGGTGGTAGCGCGCTCGATTTCATCGCTGATGATTTTCAAATCACGCTGTGCGGAGGCGTCGTTGCCGAGGCGGCTGGACAGCAGATTGACGTAGTTGCGCATGATGGTGAGTGGATTGGCCACTTCGTGCACGACGTGGCGCACCTGCTCGAAGGGAACGGTCTGGCTGTCCGCCGCCGCTACCTGCCCGGCTAGGCTATGCGACCACTCAGTCAGAAATACGCTCCAACCGGCGTCGGTTTGCCAGCCGGCGGCCGGGTCCCCGGCGACCAGGACATGGGAGGGAGATCCCGGAACGAAAATGGCGAGCATGCTTTGCGCGTTCAGCAGACGCGCGAATTGCGCATCGCCGACGGGAAATTCTTCCGTCTGTTCCTGTGACCAGTACGCGGCCTCGCCGTCGGAAGCACGGCAAAGAAAGCTCTGTGCGTCGTCCAGACGGAGCGGAAGCTGTGCCAGCGATGGCGGCGCCAGCTTGGGCAATATTTCAAACGTGCCGGCTGCCTGGTTCGCCCTCAGCAACGCCAGCTTGTTGGTGCCCAGCGCCGACATCATCACCCGTGTCAGAGCTTCGAGGGCGGCATTTTCGTCGCTGGCCTCGTCGAATAGGTGGCGCGTTTGGGCGGCCATCGACTGCCGCGCGTATATTTCGAGCAGTTCGTCGCGGGCCGCAGGAACAGCGCCGGTGGGGGTGGCGTCCGCCCCGTAGCGCAGCAGAGTGTCCTGAACGTAGAAGTCGGCAGTTTGCACCAGGCGGGCGCCTTCCCCCGCATCCACGCCTAGGCTGGCCAAAGCGGCGCGCACATCGACATGGTCGAAGCCGTTTTCGCGGGTTCCTAGGGCCGTGGCAGCCTGGTTGAGGCGCGTCAGAGGGTGTGCTGATTTGAGCCGCGCCAGGGGCGCTCGACAGTGGCGCACGGCATCCGCCAGGAAGCCGTAGGCGTCAAGCCCGTCCAGTCCTGGCATCGGGGCGTCGGCGAGGGCGGCGAATTCAGGTAGGTTGTGAAATAGGCCGGCAAACCAGGCTGCCTCTGGGTCGGCATAATGCACCCTTTCCGCTAGCTGGCGCGCCAGATGCGCAACACGCAGGCTGTCGCGCCATAGGTTCAGGTGCAGGGGGGCGAGGTGAATGGGGACCCGCGGTGTGGCGAGGACGCTCAAGGCGACAAGCCGTGTCCCCAATCGCTGTAGCAGCTCCTGCATATGCAGAGTGGCACCACCCGGTTTGGCAGTCGCCAGCAGGGCCAAGGCCAGAGCCGGATCCTGACGAAAATGCGTAGCCGCCTCCTCCTCCAGCAAGACGGTGCGGTCGATCAGGGAGGCAAGGGCGGCCAGCACGCCTGCGGCAGCCGGCAGTTTTTTTCCGGTTAGCGGGCTTTGCTTGAGTGAAATGTTTGAAATCTCTCCCATGTTGTTCTATATAAAATGAATTTTGTCTAGAGTCAACAAATCTGCCGATTCGTGCGTTAATTGGGGGTGAGCTTTCAAGTTAGCCCGTTTTTGGTCGCTGAAGGACTTGTTGCATTTAAGCCATCATCAAGGGAGTTTTGTCATGTCGCGCGTTGCATTACTGATGATCGGTCTCGCATCGGTATTAGCTTTTCCTGTCCAGGCGCGGGAATTTTCCGCCCACCCGATCCCGGTGAGCTATACCCCCCAAGACGAACTGCGCCTGAGTTCTATGGCCAGCATGGTGTTCGATCAAAACACGGGCCAGATTTTGTTTGCCAAGAATGCCGAGATGGAGACCCCCATCGCCTCGATCACCAAACTCATGACGGCGATGGTCTTCCTTGATCAGCACCCTGATATGAGCGACCGCATCAAAGTGACGGAGGCGGACGTAGACCGTCTCAAGCACAGCAGTTCCCACCTGCCCGTCGGGACTTCCCTTACCCGCAAGCAGATGCTCAATATGGCCTTGGTGGCATCGGAAAACCGCGCGGCATCTGCGTTGGGGCGCACCACCCTGGAAGGAGGCAAGGCAGCGTTTGTGGCCGCCATGAACCAGAAGGCGCGTGCGCTGGGCATGATGCATACGCATTTTGTCGATCCCACCGGCCTCAATCCGGAGAACGTCTCAACGGCCGCCGATCTCGCAAAGATGGTGAACTATGCCTACGAGCATTACCCGGAGATCCGCAAGGTCGCTTCGCAAGGATACTATGACATGGGCACGCGCCGGGTGGTGCTGAAGAAGCGCCATCACCGGCGCCATGTGGCCTACATTCCGGTGCAATATCGCAACACTAATGTGCTTACGCGCGAGCATAACTGGGACATCGGGCTTTCGAAAACCGGTTTTATCAATGAAGCCGGGCACTGCGTTGTGATGCAGACACGGATTGCCGAACGCGATGTGGTCATGGTTCTGCTGGATGCCCCCAACAACTGGGACCGTCTGCGTGACGCCGATCACCTGCGCGACTGGGTGGAGAGTTATTTCAACAAGCGCACTTGAGGCACGTGCGTACGGTTGTGCTCCTGCGCAGACCGAAGCTGAAACCGATGTGAGGCGGGTCGTGGGCCAAGGTGCTGGTGCAGGGCCGCGGCGCAGCCGGCCCTCGGCAGTGCGGCGCGCCGTCTGACATCTACCCCAGCCCATGTCTCTTGGTGAACTCGCGAGCTTTTACCTCAACGTCATTTTGCCGATAGCGCTTCTTGTCGCCGCGGGAGGGGTATGGAAGCACCTGCGCGGCAGAACTGCGGCAGAAACCCTGCGTGGGGAACTGGGCCGTCTGGTCATAAATCTTTTTGCTCCTGCTCTGGTGTTCTCGGTCGTTGCCGTTACGCCCGTTGATCGCTCTCTCTTACAGGTGCCGTTGATCGTCGGCCTTGCGACGCTGGCAGGCGGTGGCGTGCTTTACCTGCTCCTGTTTGTGAGTCCGATGGGGCGTTCTCTTGCCGATACCTCGCGGGCTGCCCTGCTGCTTGCGGGCATGTTCGGCAACGTCTTGTATTTTGGACTGCCGCTGATGTCGTTTCTCTATGGTCCGACCGGCGATCGCTATCCACTGTTCGCAGACAATCTTGCCACCAGTCCTCTGGTCTGGACCCTGGGGGTATGGGCGGCCACCCGGCTTGGCAGCCATCATCGCGAGGAAGGGCGGGGCTATTGGAAGACGTTGCTGCGTCTGCCACCGATATGGGCGTTTGTGATTGCTGCGGCATGCAACGGGGCACATCTGCCAGTGGCGCCCTTGGTGCGAGCAGCACGCTTGGTGGGGGCGCCCACGGTGCCGCTCATGCTCATGGTGGTCGGCCTGGCGGTGCCTTGGGGCAGTCTGCGCGCGCCACGCGTGGTGTGGCTGGTGACGCTGGTAAAGCTGGTCTTGATGCCGCTCATCGCGCTTGGGCTCGTTTACCTCACTGCGGTGCCAGGGAGCGCTCCTGCCACTGCAGCGGTGCTCGAGGCGGCGGTACCCACCATGGTGCTCAGCGTCGTGCTGGCTGACGTCTTCAAGCTGGATGTGGCTCTGGCGGCGTTGACCCTCGGCATCTCGACGTTGCTTTCGTTGTTGACTTTGCCTATCTGGATCAGCATCCTGCGGTGAATTTTGTGGTGGAGTTTGGCGATGCGGATCGGATTCATAGGTGCCGGCCTAATGGGCCGGCCGATGGCAAGAAGGCTCATTGCCGCAGGGCATCAGCTCTTCGTCTGGGGCCGCCGGTACGATACGGTTGAGCCGCTTCTGGTTCTGGGCGCAGTCGGCAAGGCCAGCCCCGCCGAAGTCGCGGGGGAGGTGGAAGCGCTTATCACCATGGTAGCCGACACGGCCGATGTCGAAGAGGTTCTGGTCGGCGTGAGGGGCGCCATCCATGGCATGTCGGCCGGCCTGATGGCTGTCGACATGAGCACAATTGCGCCAGCAGGTGCGCGTCGCCTGGGCGAAATATTCAAACGTCATGGGGCCGATTTTCTTGACGCTCCTGTGTCTGGCGGGGTGATGGGGGCGGAGGGTGGGACGCTTAGCATTATGGTGGGAGGCGATGCGCAGGTTTTTGATCGCGCGTTGCCGCTGTTGCGGGTACTGGGCAGCAACGTGGTGCATGTCGGCGGCTGGGGCGCGGGGCAGGTGGTCAAAGCCTGCAACCAGATCGTCGTGAGCCTCACCTTGCAGGGGATCGCCGAAGCTATACAGTTGGCGCGGGCCAATGGTG
>JAJXXS010000313.1 GCA_021780975.1 Pseudomonadota bacterium | reverse complement strand
GACACCAGCACCGTGGCGCCGCCGTCCGCCACCAGGCGCTCGATGATGGCCCACAGTTCGCGCCGCGACACCGGATCGACGCCCACCGTGGGCTCGTCCAGCAGCAAGAGCCGCGGCGGGCGCACCAAGGTGCAGGCCAGGCCCAGCTTCTGCTTCATGCCGCCGGACAGCTGCCCGGCCAGGCGGCCGCCGAACGGGCCCAGCGCGGTCAGGCGCAGCAACTCAGCATAGCGCTGCGGCCGCTCGGCGCGCGCCAGGCCTTGCAGGTCGGCGTACAGATCGAGGTTCTCCTGCACCGTGAGATCCTCGTAGAGCCCGAAGTGCTGCGGCATGTAGCCGATCGCACCCTGCACGGCCGCGGCCTCGTGGCGGGTGTCGTGGTCCAGCACGGTGACCGTGCCCGCATCGGGACGCAGCAGCCCGGCGGCCAAGCGCAGCAGCGTGGTCTTGCCCGCGCCGTCCGGCCCGAACAGGCCGACGATACCGCCGGGTTCGAGGGCGAGGCTCACGCCGTCGAGCGCCGTGACACCGGCGCCGCCGCTGGCGAAACGCTTGACCACGCCCGCGAACGCAAGGATGGACGTCGTCATGGGCCCGCCCTCAGGGCTGGCAGGGATGCGCCGCCAGCGGCGCGGGGGTATTGCCGTGCAGCGCGATGTGCACCGTCACCGGCATGCCCAGACGCAGCGCGCCGTCGCCGTTGCAGGCGTACACGCGCGCCTGATACACGAGTTGGGTGCGCAGCTCCGGCGTCTCCACCGACTTGGGGGTGAATTCCGCCGTGGGCGAGATGTAGCCCACCCAGCCGGCGATGCGCCGGCCGGAGGCGCTGTCGCTGGTGATGTCGGCGCGCATGCCCGGCCGCACCTGGCCCAGCGCCGTCTCCGGCAGGTAGACGCGCGCCCACACGGGGTTGGCGAGCGCAAGCGTATAGACCGGCGTCTGCGGGCTGGCCATGTCGCCTGGCTCCAGGATGCGGTCCTCGATCACGCCGGCCTGCGGCGCATACAGGCGCGTGTCGGCCAGTTCCCGCTGCGCCAGGGCCAGCGCGGCCTGGTCGGCGGCGAGCGCCGCGCGCGCGGCGTCGATGTCCTCCTTGCGCGGCCCCTTCACCGCCAGCACCAAGGCCTGCTGGCGCGCCGCGAGTTCGGCGCGCGCCGCCTTGAGCGCGGCGTTGGCGTTGTCCACGGCCTGCGGCGAGACGAATTTCTCCTGCGCCAGCGCCACCTGGCGGCGATAAATGGACTCGGCATTGTCCAGCGCCGCCTGCGCCGCCGCCGCCTGCGCGCGTGCCTGGGCGATCTCCTCGGGCCGGCTGCCCGCCTCCAGGCGCGCCAGCACCTGGGCCTGGGAAGCAAGCCTGGCCTGCGCCTGCGCCACCGCGTCCTGATAGCGCACGGGATCGAGCTGCGCCAGCAGTTGGCCGGCGGCCACCGTGTCGCCTTCCTGCACCGCCAGACGCGTAATGCGGCCGCTGGCATTGAAGGCGAGCTGGATGTCGCGGATGTCGATGTTGCCGTACAGGGTGAGGCTGTCCGCGGGCGCCGCATGCTCGCGCCTCCAGAAGGACACGGCGGCGGCAGCGATGGCCAGCAGCACCAGGGGCAGAAGCACGAATCGCAGTTTCTTGATATTCATGGCGAGGCAGGGGCCTGGACGATATGCAGACAATTAAACCATAGCCCTTGCAGAGACATGCCTGCGGCCGGCGCCGCGCATCCTCCCTATAAAATGTCGGCCTCATGCAGCGCATCGACCCCGCCGTTCTCGCCTACAGCCCCGACGGCACCCCCTACGCCCCGGCTTACGACGACGTCTACCACGGCCGCGCCGGCGGGGTGGCGCAGGCACGCGCGGTCTTCCTGGCCGGCAACGACCTGCCGCAGCGCTGGCGAGGCCGGCCCAGCTTCGTCGTCCTCGAAACCGGCTTCGGCCTGGGGCTCAATTTCCTTGCCACCTGGGAAGCCTGGCGCGCCGATCCTGCACGCCCGCAGCGTCTGCACTTCGTCTCCCTGGAGAAACACCCCTTCCGCGCGCAGGACCTGGCCCGCCTGCATGCCGCGTGGCCGGAGCTCGCTTCGCTCGCCGCGCAATTGCGCGCGCAGTGGCCGCCGCTGGTGCCGGGCCCGCAACGGCTGCATTTCGAGCTGGGCGCCGTCACCCTCACGCTGTTCTTCGGCGATGCGCCGACGCTCCTGCCGCAGCTGCCCCTGCGCGCCGACGCCCTCTATCTGGATGGCTTCGCGCCCGCCCGGAACGCCGCCCTGTGGTCCCCGGAATTTCTTGCCGCCGCGGCGGGAAAACTGCGCAGTGGCGCCAGCGTCGCCACCTGGTGCGCGGCAGGCGCGGTGCGCCGCGCCCTGCAGGCCGCCGGCTTCACCGTGGCGCGCCGGCCGGGACATGCCGGCAAGCGTGAAATGCTGACGGGAATTTATGGCGCCGCCGCGCCCGACCGCGCACCCGACCGCGCACCCGACCGCGCACCCGGCCTGCCCCGCCACGCCCTCATCCTCGGCGCCGGACTGGCCGGCACCGCCATGGCGCAGCGCCTGGCCGAGCGCGGCTGGTCCAGCACCGTCATCGACCAGGCGCCGCACGTCGCCGCCGGCGCCTCGGGCAATCTCGCGGGCGCGTTCCGTCCGCTCTTCTCGCGCGACGACAACCGCCTCGCACGCCTGTCGCGCGCCGCCTACTGCTATGCGCTGCCGCGCTGGCGCGAACTGCAGCACCACGGCCTGAAAATGGAAACCTGCGGCGTGCTGCAGCTGGCGCTGGACGAGTCCGAACTGGCGCGCTGGCACACCCTGCTGGCGGATTTTCCGGCCGATTACCTGCAGCCCGCCGTGGTCGGCTATCGCGTGCCGCAAGGCGGCTGGCTCGATCCGGCGAGCCTGTGCTGCGCGCAGTTGGGCGCCTGCGGCGAGGCCGTGCAGCTGCGCCTGGACACGCGCGTGGAGACGCTCAGGCGCGACGGCGAGGCGTGGCTGGCGCTGGATGCGCAGGGATGCGAAATCGCCCGCGCACCGCAGGTGATTTTGGCCAACGCGCACGATGCCGCGCGGCTGGCCCCGGCGCTGCCGCTGCGCAGCGTGCGCGGCCAGCTGAGCTACCTGCCCGCCGCCGCGCTGCCCGAATTCCATGAAGTCCGCGCACGCGAGGGCTACGTCATACCGGCCTTCGACGACTGCTGCGTGGCGGGGGCGAGCTACGATTTCGGCGACGACGATCCCGCGCCTTCCGTCGTTGCGCACGAGCAAAACCTGCGCCGCGCCGCGGCCATCTTCCCGGGCTGGCAGGCGCAACTCGATCCCCGCGCACTCACTGGACGGGTGGCCTTCCGCGCCATGACGCCCGACCGCCTGCCCATCGCCGGCGCGCTGCCTGGACCACACGCCGGAGCGCCCGGCGCGCTCGCCCACTGGCCGCGCCAGGAAGGCCTCCATGCGCTGACCGGCTACGGCTCGCGCGGCATCGTCTGGTGCGCCCTGCTGGCGGAACTGCTCGCCTGCCAGATGACAGGCGAGCCGCTGCCGCTGGAGCAGGATCTGGTCGATGCCGTCGATCCCGCGCGCTTTGCGGCGCGGGCCCGGAAGCAGGCACAATCGCGCGCATGAATCTCAACGCCGCCGCGCTCGATCCGGCACGCTCCGTGGTCGTGGAAGCCTGCGCCGGCTCCGGCAAGACCTGGCTGCTGGTGTCGCGCATCGTGCGCCTGCTGCTCGCCGGCGCCGAGCCTGCCGACATCCTCGCCATCACCTTCACGCGCAAGGCGGCCGGCGAGATGCGCACGCGCCTGGATGGCTGGCTGCGCGAGCTCGCCCTGGCGCCGGACGCGGAAGTGCGCGAATTCCTGCGCGCGCGCGAGGTGGCGGAAGAAAAGCTGGCAGAGCTGCTGCCGAAGGCGCGCGGGCTTTACGAAAAGGCGCTGACGGCGCGCCCGGGACTCACGCTCACGACCTTTCACGCCTGGTTTCTCGATCTGCTGCAGCGCTCGGCCCTGCAAGCGGGGTTTGCCCACCGGCAGCTGGCGGAGGAAACCGGCGCCCTCATGGACGAGGCGTGGGAGCGCTTCACCGACGACCTCGCGCGCGCCCCCGACAGTCCGATGGCGCGCGCCGCCGAAGCCCTGCTCGGGGATCTCGGCCTGGCCAACACGAAGGCCTTGCTGGAGGGCTTTCTCGCTCGCCGCACGGAATGGTGGGCCTACACGCAGGGCCAGGCTGATGCGGTGGATTACGCGCTGCAGCAGATCGCCTCCCTGCTGCCCTGCGCGCCGGCCAGCGATCCCGTGGCCGAACTGCTGGCAGACTCCGATTTCATCTCCCGCCTGAAGGAATACGGCCGCTACCTGCTGCTGGACGGCAAGGATACCGACAAAGGCCCGCCGCTGCGCGGGCGCGCGCTGCTCGCTGCGCTGGAGCACACCGAGGCTGCCAGCATCTTCGCGGCGGCCTGCGCCGCGCTCCTCACGCGCGGCGGCGAATTGCGCGACCTCAAGGACAGCAAGGCGATGCGCACGCGCCTGGGGAACCAGGCGGACGCCTATCTGGGCCTGCACGGCGAACTCGGCGGCGCGCTCCTGCGCACCCAGGCAGCGCTCGCCGCGCTCGCCGTCTACCGTTTCAACGCCGACGGGCTGGCCGCCGGCGCGATGCTGCTGAGGCATTACCAGCACCTGAAGGACGAGCGCGGCGTGCTCGATTTCGCCGATGCAGAGTGGCACGCTTGCCGCCTGCTCGCCGACGAGGCCTGGGCCGGGCACATGCAGTACAAGCTCGATGCGCGCTACCGCCACCTGCTGCTGGACGAATTCCAGGACACCAATCCCCTGCAATGGCAGACGCTGCAGAGCTGGCTGGAGGCAAGCCAGGGCGCCGGACGTGCGCCCACGGTGTTCCTCGTTGGCGATCCCAAGCAGTCGATCTACCGCTTCCGCGGCGCCGAGCCGCGCCTGTTCCAGCTTGCCCGCGCGTGGCTGGAGGACCGCCTGCAGGCCGTCCACCTGCCCCACAACAGCACGCGCCGCCTGGCACCAGCGGTACTGGACGCGGTGAACGCGACGTTTGCTCCGCTCGGCGCGGACTACCCCGGCTTCGCCGCCCACGCTACGCTGGCGACGGCGCCCGGCTGCGTGCGCGTCCTGCCGCTCGCGCGCAGGGAGGAGGACGCCACGGAGCCCGGACCGCTGTTCCGCGATCCGTTGACCACGCCGCGCCCCGAGCCCCTGGGCGCGCGCCACCACGAAGCGCAGATGCTGGTGCACACGCTGGGGCAGATCGTCGGGCGCTGGGTGGTGGAGGACGGCAATGCGCGCCGCCCTGCGCGCTACGCCGACGTGCTCCTGCTGGTGCGCCGCCGCAGCGACCTGCAGATCTACGAGGCGGCCCTCAAGGCGGCACGCATCCCCTACCGCAGCACGCGCCGCGGCGGCCTGCTCGACACCCTGGAAGGCGGCGACCTCCTCGCCCTGCTTTCCTTTCTCGCCCTGCCTTATCACGACCTGGCGCTCGCGCGCGTGCTGCGCTCGCCCTGGTTCGGCGCCAGCGATGACGAACTCCTGCTGCTCGCGGCGGGCAGCGGACCCTGGTGGCTACGCCTGCAGGCCCTGGCCGAGCCCGGGCCGCGCCTCACCCGCGCCCGCGAACTGCTGGCCGGCTGGCTGCAGGCCGCCGGCCGCCTGCCGGTGCACGACCTGCTCGACCGCATGTACCACGAAGCGGAGGCCGAGGCGCGCTACGCTGCGGCCGTGCCGCCCGCGCTGCGCCCACGGGTGCTTGCCAACCTGCACGCCTTTCTGGCCCTCGCCCTGGACGAGGCGGGCGGACGCCAGCCCAGCCTGGCGCGTCTGCTGGAACATCTGGAAGGCATGCGCCGGCGTTACCGCGAGGAGGCGCCCGACGAAGCCGAACCGCCCGACCAGCAGGACGCCCTGCGCATCCTCACCGTGCACGGCGCCAAGGGCCTGGAAGCGCCTATCGTCTGGCTCCTCAACGCGGGCGCCGCCGGCGACAGCGCGGAACACTACAAGGTGCTATGCGACTGGCCCCCCGAAGCGGATCGCCCGCGGCATTTTTCCCTGCTCGGCGCCAAGGGTCTGAGCGCGGACTTCCAGCGCCCCTTTCTTGAGCACGGGCGCGAGCAACTGCGCGTGGAGGAGCTCAACCTGCTCTACGTCGCCATGACCCGGACGCGCCAGGCCCTCGTCGTCAGCGGCGCGGAAGCACGCGGCGAGCAGCGTGACTGGCGCGCCCAGGTGCTCGCCAGCCTGGGCGGCGAAGGCGCCGATGAATTGCAGACGGGCGACGATCTCGCCACCCTCTCGCCGACCTCTCCGCCACCGCCTGCGACTGCCACCGCCGCCGTGGCATTGCCCGGCCCGGTGCCGCCCATCGGCGAGGTGCGCGCGGGTTTCGAAGACGCGGCGACACGCTACGGCACCCTGGTGCATGCGCTGCTGGAGCGGCTTGCGCCGCCCGCGCCGCCATGGGGGCAAGCCGCCCTGCGCGCCGCGCTCGGCAGTCCGCCGGAGTTCGAGACCGCCTGGGATCAGGCCATCCGGCTGATAGTGACGCCGGAGCTGAAACGCTTCTTCGATCCCGGCCTGTACGTGCGCGCTGTCAACGAGATGACCTATCTCACGCGCGCGGGCGAGATGCGCCGCATCGACCGCCTGGTCGAATTCGAGCAGGAAATCTGGCTGCTGGACTACAAGACCGGGAGCAGCGAAAGCGACGCCGTCCTGCTCGCGCGCTACCGCGACACGATGGAGCAATACCGCCAGGCCGCCGCCGCGCTTTACCCAGGAAGGCCGATACATTGGGCTCTGGTGCGTGGAAACGGCAAGCTGGTAACGAACGCCGTCTGAACCACGCACAGCCGGGTTTCCCATTTAAATAAATTTTCCTGCCAGAAAAAGGCGCTTTCCCACCCGTCGATTTCTTTTACATAAGCGCCAATTATTGAGCGTTCCATAAATCATGACATCACCACAAGGTAGCCTGTATCCAACATGCGGCGATGATCGATAGACGTTTCTGAGCACTCTTGAGCTTGTTGCGAGCGGTGGCGTGCAACTCGCTCAAGCCGTTGGGGCAGAAATTGGCCAGGGCGTGGCGCTTGAGCCAAGCCCACAGATACTCCACCGGGTTCAGGTCGGGCGAGTACGGCGGCAAGAACGCCATATGGATGTGTCCACACAAGCCATCGAGGTAGTCGCGCACCAGGCGGCTTCGATGCGCTTTCAGGCCGTCCCAGATGATCAGGAGCGGCTGCTTCAAATGGGCCTTGAGCGCCTTGAGGAACTCGACGATCTCTTCTTTCTTGATGCTGCCCTCGTGCAGCCGGAACAGACAGTTGGTCCGGGTGAGCCCGGCGATGACAGAGACGTGATTCCAGTTGAAGTGAAACTGGATCACCGGGGTTTGTCCCTTCAAGGCCCAGGTGCGCACACGCGTCGGCCGCTCGCTGATGCCCGACTCGTCGATGAAGACAATCAGTCGGCCTTCCCGCTGGGCTTTTTTTTGAGCGCAGGCCAAGTGCGCCGCTTCCATTGGCGCACCGCATCTTCATCACGCTCGATCGCGCGCTTCTCGGGTTTTTGCACGCTGAATCCCAATGCGCCCAGAATGCGCCAGATCTGGGTCTGGCCGAATTCCACGCCATACATGCGCTTGATGAGGACGCCCACGCGCTTGAGGGTCCACAGCTCGGTGCCAAAGCCGTGCTCGCTGGGCTTTTGCAACACCGCCGCGCGCAGCCCTCGAAGCTGGGCCTCGTCCAGTCTGGCCGGGCGGCCCCGCGATGGTACTGCGCGTAATGCGTCAATACCGCCTTCATCGAGCAATGCCTTCCAGGTGTACACGGTCTGCCGTGCCACCCCAACCGCGAGCGCCACTTCCGCGCAGCCCTTTCCCTTGAGCAACATGCGCCCCGCGCGCAACCGTTTCTTGGTCGCCTCGTCCATGCGCTTTTTTTCCATGCCTCACATCTCCCAAAATGCCCTTGGGGATATAACGCATGAAACGGCTATCGGTTGTCATGTTTTATGAAAATATCAATAAATATCACAACATATTGATTTAACGTAAAAATAATTTCTGGCCTTACTTTTGCTATATGGCTTTCGGCCTGAAATTTCCCCTTCGTTGAAGGCAGGAGATTGCACGGGGGTCCAAAACTCGCTGC
>JAJXXS010000208.1 GCA_021780975.1 Pseudomonadota bacterium | reverse complement strand
TGCTGCAGCCGGAGATTTCCAACGCGCTCAAGGCGCGCAAGCTGGAAAACCTAACGGCCGGCCGGCCGCAGGTCATCGTCACCGCCAACATCGGCTGCCTCACGCATTTGCAGAGCGGCACCGAGCTGCCGGTGCGGCACTGGGTCGAGCTGCTGGCCGAACTCCTGGGGTGATGATGGACCCGCTGGTCGAACGCACCCTCGCCGCCGTCTGGCATCCCTGCACGCAGATGAAGCACATGGAGCAGGATCCGCCGCTCGCCATCGCGGCGGGCGAGGGCCCCTGGCTCATCGGCACGGACGGGCGGCGCTATCTGGACCTGATCTCCTCCTGGTGGGTCAATTTGTTCGGCCACAACGAGCCGCGCATCAAGGCCGCCATCAAGGACCAACTCGACAAGATCGAACACGTGATCCTGGCCGGCTGCACCCATGGGCCGGTGGTGGAATTGTCCGAGCGCCTCGCCGCGCTCACCGGTCTGGAGCACGCGTTCTACGCCTCGGACGGCGCCTCGGCCACGGAAATCGCGCTGAAGATGAGCGCGCACTACTGGCGCAACCTCGGGCGGCCGCACAAGAACCGGTTCGTCAGCCTGAAGAGCGGCTACCACGGCGAGACCGTGGGCGCGCTCTCGGTCACCGACGTGGCGCTGTTCCGCGACCAGTACGCGCCCCTGCTGCGTTCCTCCGTGCAGCTGCCCACGCCCGATTTCCGCCTGGCCGAGCCGGGCGAGTCCGCCGCCGACCACGCGCGCCGCTGCGCCCAGGCGCTGGACGAGCATCTGGCACAGCACGCCTCCACCACCGCGGCCTTCATCCTCGAACCGCTGGTGCAGGGCGCCGCCGGCATGGGCATGTACGACCCGCTCTATCTCGTCCTGGCGCGCGAGATCTGCGACCGCCACGACGTGCACCTCATCGCCGACGAGATCGCCGTCGGCTTCGGCCGCACCGGCACGCTGTTCGCCTGCGAGCGCGCCGGGATCCAGGCCGATTTTCTCTGCCTCTCCAAGGGCATCACCGGCGGCTACCTGCCGCTCTCCTGCGTGCTCACCCGCGACGCCATCTACCAAGCTTTTTATGGCGACGAGACGGCGCGCGGCTTCCTCCATTCGCATTCCTACACCGGCAACCCCCTGGCCTGCCGCGCCGCCCTGGCGGTGCTGGACATCTTCGCCGAGGACGACGTCATCGCGCAGAACCGCGCCAAGGCCGCGCGCTACACGGAACTGATGGCGCCGCTCGCCGAGCATGCGCGCGTGCGCCACTTCCGCCAGTTGGGCATGATCTGGGCCTTCGACGTGGCCGACACCGGCGCCGATTTCGCCGCCCGCTTCCATCGCGCCGCGCTAGAACGTAGCATGTTGCTGCGCCCCATCGGCGCCACGGTGTATTTCATGCCGCCCTATTGCGTGGACGCGGCGCAGATGGAAAGCGCCGTGCAGAGCTGCGTGGCGCTGCTCGGCTGAGGCGGCTGCCGCCAGGGGGCACCGCGCGCGCCCCGGGCTCGATGCAAACGCGCGACTTTTACACAGGGGGAGGAATCGAAATGAAACACTTGCGTCTTGCCGCCGCGTCGGCGGTTCTTGTTGCCGTCAACGCCTACGCCGGCCCGTCGGTCGACCCCGGCCTGTGGGAAGGCACCGTCACCGTGCAGCGCGAGGGCAGCCTGAGCGCGACGGAAAAGGCCCAGCTGGAGCAGATGCGCGCGCACCTCGCGCAGGTGCCGCCGCAATACCGCGCGCAGATGGAGCAGAACCTTACCGCCATGGCGGACAACAAGCCCATGGTGTTCCACGAAAAGACCTGCGTCACGCCGGCCATGATCAAGCAGGGGCTCAAGCCCAAGGTCGGCAAGAACTGCACCTACACCATGCAGCCCAAGACGGCCAATACCTACACCATGGATTTCACCTGCCGCGATCAAGGCGTGGAAAGCCACGGCAGCGGCGAGATGATCTTCGCGCCCAAGAGCTACCAGGGCAACGTCCACACCATGGCCAACACCCAGGGCAATCGCTACGCCGCCGACATCGCCATGCAGGGCCGCTGGCTGTCGGCGGACTGCGGCAGCGTCAAGCCGCCGGCGGGGTATCGGTGACAATGGAAGGGCGGCCGGCATAGGCTGCTCATGGGAACCTTGCTTCGATTCGGGGCCTGGCGCATCATGATTTACGTGAAAGATCATGGCCCAGCGCATGTCCACGTCGTTGGCCCCGAGGGGCGGGCAAAAATCGAGCTCAATTGCCCTGCGGGCCCTGCATTGCCCGTGGACATCAGAGGCATGGATGCCGTGACCGTCCGGCGGGTGGTTGAAGTGATCACCGGCAATCTCGCCCGCCTTTGCGCCGCATGGAAGGAGTTGCATGGAACAGCTTGACCAAGCCATCGATGCCGCCATGAAGCGAGGCGAGGAAGCCGCCCGCCATGAGCCCCGGGCGGCGAGCGTGCGCTACGACCGCGAGCGCAAACGGCTGACCATAGTCCTGCTGAATGGAACGGAGATCACCATGGCGCCAGCCATCCTAGGGCTGTCCGAGGATGCCGATTTGTCGGGGGCGAGGGTGGAAGGCGGTGGCTACGATCTCTATTTTCCAGCCATCGACGAAGGCGCCTACGTGCCGGAGATATGCAGGGCAGCGGTGGACGCCAAAAGGGCGGCTTGAACGCGCCGACGGCGTAATGATGAAAAGGGGAGTGCTTAGGCGAGTGAGCCGCCCGGCCTTGCACTACCGACAGGCGGGACATCGGGAGAGCCAGGCGCCCGTGGGAGTTGCGAGGCCAAGGAGGCCTTAATGGGACGGTGATAATGGCCGGTGTGTTAATGCAAGACCTGACCCCGATGTCCGACGTGCATGACCCCGATGTCCGACGTGCAAGATGCTGACGGTACCTGGGGTTGGCAGACTGTGTGCCAGTAAGTTGAGTGATCTGGCCCACGAAAACGAACAACTGCTCGGAAGCTATTGTGAGATGTCTTATATAAATTACGTTTTGCGGCCATGGGTTGTTGACTGCCAGAAAACATACAAAAAATAGTGTTAACTGTTTTCTATTGAGGTAAAAAAATGAGAGCGATAATTTTGGTCATGGGCTTGATGCTCCTTAGCCACAACGTATTTGCCGATGGGTGGCTGTACATTCTTGATACTAACGATGAGGCACATAAATATTATGCCCAGAAGGGATCGTTCGAAATGACGAAAAATAAGGCGGGGGATCCAATATCTGCTGTTACTGGAAGAGTTATTGATACTTCCACGTCAATGATAGAACTGCAAAAGTGGTACGTTAGGGATGCTGATTGCGATGCCAAGCAGGGGGAATTAGTTACACTAAAACTTGACGGAACATTCCTTTACAACAATGACTTCATTTTTGGGGCTGGTTCAGTAGCTAGTGGTCTAGCACAGTTTATTTGTTCTCTCTACTTTTATGAAGAGAAGCAGAATGAAAAAAAGGGCATGTGACATAGTCACGCCCAGGTTACGTGCTTATTTCTTCGACTTAGCAAAAAATGGGGTCACCCATTAGCCAACCGTAGTCAATAGAGCGAGCGTTGTCCTGCCAATCTGGTTGGCGAAATCAGCCGCCGTTTTCCCGCTCGCATCCGCTATTTCACTGTTGGCGTCGGACCATCCGCGCCTGTCACCCATCTGGATCAAGGCAGTGCCGGAATTGCCGGCCTGCCCCTGGCGGCCAAGCCGCCCCACAAAAACCTCGGTACCAGCACATCTCCAAAACGAACATCACAGAATCTGTGGTTCGGCCAGCCGGCCGTCCAACCCTTGCATGGCTCATGGGGAAAACTGGGGTCAGGTCTTGCACTAACACACCGGCCGCTACCCCCACTTTCCTTGACGCTTGCCTGGTAACACCTCCGCAGTATCTGACGTCTCACCAAAGGCACAGCCGGGGCAAGCGGTAGTAGTCGGCCCCGGGCTGGGGCTGGCTAGGTAGAGCGGCGTCGGCAATTCACGCTAAGATTAAGCCCCTCGTTTTCCAGCTCCGCGGCCGCGCCGCTGACGCCTCCCATGCTCGAACTGCCCAACGCCTTGAACGCCTGGGGAACGCCCGATTTCAACGAGACCCTCAAGCGCGAACTCGAACAGCTCGACATCGACCAGCTCCCCTTGCAGCAGGGCCTGTCGACGTGCAGCCATGTGGCGGGCGAGGACTTCAAGGTGATGGTCATCAGGGCGGCTGAGGCGGGGGGCTTTATCCAGGCAAGGGTCGGAATCTTCTATGCCGGGATCATCGCGGGCTGCAGTTGCGCGGACGATCCCACGCCGGTGGAGGAGCAAAGCGAATACTGCGAAGTGCAGCTCGCTATCGACCGGCTGACCGGCGAGGCGACGGTGGCCCTGCTGGCCTAATAGACAGAAAAAACCGAGCGAAGCCGACCCGACACGAGGGCTGCCGGGCGGGTGGGCCAGGCGCCGCAAATATTCCCGCAACGAAAGAGGCTTGATGAGACACATAGAAAGACACCGGACCCACCGCATCGGCTGGCTGCGCGCCGCAGTGCTGGGGGCCAATGACGGCATCGTCTCCACCGCCAGCCTGGTCCTGGGCGTGGCGGCGGCGGGCGCCAGTGCCAAGAACATATTGATCGCGGGCGTCGCCGGCCTGGTGGCGGGGGCGATGTCGATGGCGGCCGGCGAGTATGTGTCGGTGAGTTCGCAGGCCGACACCGAGCGCGCCGACCTGGAGCGGGAGCGGCAGGAGCTGGCCACCGATCCGGAGCACGAGCACGCGGAGATGACCGCCATTTACGTGGGGCGCGGGCTCGACGAGGCGCTCGCCTCCCAGGTGGCCACCCAGCTGATGGCGCACGACGCGCTCGGCGCGCATGCGCGCGATGAGCTGGGCATCTCCGAAATGCTGACCGCCCGGCCGGTGCAGGCGGCACTGGCCTCGGCCGCCACGTTTGCGGTGGGTGCGGCCCTGCCCCTGCTGGTGGTTATGCTGGTGGCGACTTCCGCGCTCCCTTGGGTGGTGGCGGGCAGCGCGCTCCTGTTTCTTGCGCTCTTGGGTTCGCTGTCTGCGCGCGCCGGCGGCGCCTCGGTGATGACAGCCGCCGCGCGGGTGACCTTCTGGGGCGCCCTGGCGATGGGTCTGACGGCCGGGGTGGGGGCTTTGTTCGGGGTGGCGGCCTGAGCTGAAGCTGACGTCAGGCCCCCGCCCGCCGCCCTCAATAGCCCGGCACCCCTACTTTCTGTAGCAGCTTGATCACGTAGTCGGAAGGAATGGCGTAGCTGATGCCGCTGGGGCGGCTCAGCGCCGCCTCCTTGGAGCCCTTCACATAGACCGCGTTGACCACGCCGTAGACCTTGCCGTCTTCCGGAAACCAGAGCGGGCTGCCGGAGTTGCCGGGGTAGGCGATGCCGTCGAGCTGGAAGATGCGGTAGGGATGGGCGGCCTGCTGGATGGTGCGCGCGGTGAGTTCGGAGGCGCGCAGCACCGGGGTGAAGATGGGCACGATGGCGGACAGGCCGGCGCGCGCGGTGGCGGGATAGAGGCCGAGGATGGCGCCGATGGGGTAGCCGGTGAAGTAGAAGGTCCAGCCCTCGCGTGCCTCCTTGGAATCACCCAATGCGAGCGTGGGCAGGGGCGGGCCGGGGATTTTCAGCACCGCCAGGTCGTGCGCGCGGTCCACGCCGGCGATCTGGGCGGTGCGGTAGCGCTGCTGGCCGTCCTGGCGATAGAAGATGGCCCAGGATTCGTTGTGGGCGTAATCGAGCGTCGGCGCCACCACGTGCGCGCAGGTGACGACATAGAGTCCGCTGCCGACGGCGAAGCCGGTGCCTTCGAGCCTGGCCTGCGGCGCGCCCAGGGGCCGCCAGGTGCCTACGCCCACCACGGCGGGCTTGATGCCGATGACGGCGTCGGCGACGTCGGCGCGCCCGGCCGGGCTCCACAGCAAGAGCAGCAGCAGGGCGGCTTTGGCCCAGAGTTTGCACTTCTGCGCCAGGGCATATGGCTTTGGTAGCATCAGGCCCCAGGCCGGGGTTCGGTAGAATTCACCTACTTTGTTCGTTAGACCTAACATTTCAGGAGACCTTTCATGAGCGTCGTGGCCGTAGTGGGCCTGGGTTACGTGGGCCTGCCCCTGGCAGTGGAGTTCGGCAAGAAGTACAAAACCATCGGCTACGACTTGTCGGTCGCGAAGGTGGAAAGCTACCGTCGATTTTGCGACCCCACCGGCGAAGTTTCAACGGAGGACTTGAAGGCCGCCACCCAGTTGAGCGTCAGCACCGATCCGGCCAGCCTCAAGGAAGCGGATTTCATCATCGTCGCGGTGCCCACGCCCGTGGATGAGGCGCACATTCCCGATTTCTCTCCGCTGGTGGGCTCCTCCACCACGGTCGGCAAGCACATGAAGAAGGGCGCCATCGTGGTGTACGAATCCACCGTATACCCCGGCGCCACCGAGGAAGTATGCATCCCCATCCTGGAAAAGCATTCCGGCATGAAGTGGATGCGCGATTTCCATGTGGGCTACTCGCCCGAGCGCGTCAACCCGGGCGACCGCGAGCACACCATCACGAAGATCCTCAAGGTGGTGTCGGGCGACGACGCCGACACCCTGGAAAAGGTTGCGGCGCTGTATGCCAGCGTGATCACCGCGGGCGTGCACAAGGCCAGCTCGCTCAAGGTGGCGGAGGCCGCCAAGGTCATCGAGAACACCCAGCGCGACTTGAACATCGCGCTCATGAACGAGCTGTCGCTCATCTTCCACAAGCTCGGCATCGACACCCTGGAAGTGCTCAAGGCCGCCGGCACCAAGTGGAATTTCCTGCCTTTCCGCCCCGGCCTGGTGGGCGGCCACTGTATCGGCGTGGATCCCTACTACCTCACCCACAAGGCCGACATGCTGGGCTACCACCCGCAGGTCATCCTCGCCGGGCGCCGCATCAACGACGGCATGGGCGCCTATGTCGCGCAGGAAACCGTGAAGGCCATGATCAAGAACGGCGTGCAGGTGAAGGGCGCCAAGGTCAACGTCCTGGGCCTTACCTTCAAGGAGAACTGCCCCGACCTGCGCAACTCCAAGGTGGTGGACGTGATCCGCGAGCTGCAGTCCTTCGGCTGCGTGGTAAGCGTGCACGACCCGCTGGGCGAGCCCAAGGAGGCCGAGCACGAATACGGTGTGAGCCTCACGCCCTGGGACGAGCTGCCACAGTGCGACGCGATCGTGGCGGCGGTGGCGCACAAGCAGTACCTGGACATGGGATACGCCGAACTCACCGCCAAGCTCAATAAGGGCGGTGTGTTCACGGACGTGAAATCGGCCTACGATCCTGCCGCCGTCAAAGGCGCGGGGTATACGCTCTGGAGGCTTTGATGTCCGCCTACGCGGCGGTTTGCGAAAACCTGCGCGCGGCGCCGAAAACCTGGCTGGTCACCGGCGCGGCAGGCTTCATCGGCTGCAACCTGGTCGAGGCGCTGCTCAATCTCGACCAGCGCGTCATCGGCCTGGACAACTTCGCCACCGGGTACCAGTACAACCTCGATCAGGTGCGCGAGTCGGTGGGAGCGGCGCGCTGGCAGAACTTCCGTTTCATCCGCGGCGACATCCGCAAGCTGGAGGACTCCCAGGCGGCCTGCAAGGGCGTGGACTACGTGCTGCATCAGGCGGCGCTGGGCTCGGTGCCGCGCTCGCTGGAGGATCCCCTCGCCACCCATGCCGCCAACAACACCGGTTTTCTCCACATGCTGGTGGCGGCGCGCGATGCGGGCGCGGCGCGCTTCGTCTATGCGGCGTCCAGCTCCACCTACGGCGACCATCCCGGCCTGCCCAAGGTGGAAGACGTCATCGGCAAGCCGCTCTCGCCCTATGCCGTCACCAAGTACGTGAACGAACTGTACGCCGACGTCTTCGGCCGCAGCTACGGCACCCAGTCCATCGGCCTGCGCTACTTCAACATCTTCGGCCGCCGCCAGGACCCCAATGGCGCCTATGCCGCCGTGGTGCCCAAATGGGTGGCGAGCATGATCAAGAACGAGCCGGTCTACATCAACGGCGACGGCGAGACCAGCCGCGACTTCTGCTACATCGATAACGTCATCCAGGCCAATGTGCTGGCCGCCACCACGGACAATGCGGCGGCGGTGAACCAGGTGTACAACGTGGCGGTGGGCGACCGCACCACGCTCAACGATCTGTTCGAGGCCATCCGCGCCAACC
>JAJXXS010000018.1 GCA_021780975.1 Pseudomonadota bacterium | reverse complement strand
TCGCGCCGCGCGGCATGCAGACCTACACGCCCCAAGGGCTGCAGGCCATCCCCACGCCCCGCGCCCTGGAAATCGAGGAGATACGCACCATCGTCGAGGAATTCAGACTGGCGGCGCAAAACGCCAATGCGGCCGGCTTCGATGGCGTGGAAGTGCACGGCGCCAACGGCTATCTGCTGGACCAGTTCCTGGAGGACGGCACCAACCAGCGCGACGACCAGTACGGCGGCAGCATCGAGAATCGCGCCCGTCTGCTGTTTGAGGTGCTCGATGCGGTGACCGGTGTGTGGGGCAGCGAACGGGTCGGCGTGCGGCTGTCGCCGGGCGGCACTTTCAACGACATGTCCGACTCCCACCCCCAGGAAACCTTCGGCCACGTGGTGCAACGCCTATCCCCGTTGAATTTGGCCTACCTCCACCTCATCGAGCCGGCGCAGGCGCAGGGAGAGCATCCGGTTCCTGATCTGTCGGCACGCTTTTTCCGTCCTCTTTACGCGGGGACGTTGATCGTCGCCGGCGGCTACACCCTCGATCGCGCCCAGGCCGTGCTGCAGGCGGGACTTGCCGATCTGGTGGCGTTCGGCCAGCTGTTCCTCGCCAACCCCGACCTGCCGGAGCGCTTCAAGCGCGCTGCGCCCCTGAACACGCCTGATCCGCAGACCTACTATGGCGGCGGCGCCCAGGGCTACATCGACTACCCGACCCTGGCGGGATCCTGAGCGGACCGTAACCCGGTCGCTGGCGGATGCGCAAATCACCGCGCTGGCCAACGATGCAGCGCTGAAAGCAGCCGCCCCCTGCGATCAGGCGCGGGCACCCGATGATGAAACAGGAACTTGAGGCTCGAACCACATGAACAAGATACCACTCGGCAACAGCGACCTGTCGGTCACGACCATCTGCCTCGGCACCATGACCTTCGGCCAGCAGAACAGCGAAGCCGAAGCGCATGCGCAACTCGATTACGCGCTCAGCCAGGGTGTGAATTTCATCGACTGCGCGGAAATGTACCCGGTGCCCAGCCGGGCGGAAACCACCGGGCTCACCGAACGCTATGTCGGCACATGGCTGAAACACCAGGCCCGCGACCGCATCGCCCTGGCGAGCAAGGCGACCGGCCCCGGCCGCACCTTTGAATGGATACGCGACGGGCAGCTGAATTTCACGCCCGCCAACCTGCAACGCGCCCTCGACGGTTCCCTGCAGCGGCTGCAGACCGACTATATCGACCTCTACCAGCTGCACTGGCCGGACCGCAATACGCCCATCTTCGGCAATTACCACTTCCAGCCTGACCAGGAGCGCGCCACCGTGCCGCTCCAGGAAACCATGGCCGCGCTCGCCGAGTTCATCCGAGCTGGCAAGATACGCCATTGGGGCCTCTCCAACGAAACGCCCTGGGGACTGATGACCGCCCTGCGCCTGGCCGACGAGCGGGGGCTGCCCCGCCCGGTCTCAGTCCAGAACGCCTACAACCTGATCAACCGCACCTGGGAAAACGGCCTGTCCGAAATCGGCTTCCGCGAAAACGTCAGCCTGCTCGCCTATTCGCCGCTGGCCTTCGGACTGCTTTCGGGCAAATACCTGCGCGATCCGAAGACCTCCGGGCGCGTGACCCTGTTCGACGGATTCGCCGCGCGCTACAGCAAGCCGAACACCGCCGCGGCGGTAGCCGCCTATGCCGAACTCGCGCATCGCCATGGCCTCACGCCCGCCCAACTCGCCTTGGGGTTTGCCTATCAGCGCTGGTGCGTCGGCAGCACCATCATCGGCGCAACCACCATGGCGCAATTGCAGGAGAATCTGTCCGCCGTGCAGGTAAAACTCTCCGCAGAAGTACTCGCGGAGATTGAACGCATACACCTGCGTTTTCCCAACCCGGCGCCCTGATTTCTGCGCTCTCTCAAGCAGCGGCGGCCGGCTATTCCGGATGTGTCGACAGGTCTCGGCCCCGGCAGCGCCGCCCTGACAGGCAGATTCTTCTCGTCCGCTCAAGGTGACACCCCGAGCAGTCATCCCTGCGTATCGACTTCCGCCCCGCGTGGCCGCCGATCTGCCCTACCTACCGGCTGGTCGATGCCGGCCTGCCACCAGCCGCCGCCCAGCGCCACGAACAGCTGCGCCGTATCCTGCAGGCGCTGCGCCTGCGCCCGCACGAACCCCAGGCGTGCCTGCTGATAGCTGCGCTCCGCATCGATGAGGGTGAGCAGGCTGGTCTTGCCGGCGGCATAGCTGATGCGCTGCAGTTCCACCGCGGCCGTGGCATTGACGAGGATCTGGCGCTCGGCTTCCACCAGTTGCGCGTCGTGCTGCAGGGCCTGCAGGGTGTCGGCCACCTGTTGCAGGCCTTGCAGCACCGTCTGTTCGTAGCTGGCAAGCGACGCCCGATAGGCCTCGATGGCGGCGCGGCGCTGCGCGCGCAGCGTGCCGCCGCGGAAGATCGGCGCCAGCAGGTCGCCGCTCAGGCTCCAGTACCGGCTCGCGGGCTGAAAAAGCGCGGCGGTGCTGAGCGCCTGCTGGCCGAGCGAGCCAGACAAGGTGATGCTCGGGTACAGCTGCGCCGTGGCGATGCCGATGGCCGCACTGCTGGCATGGAGCTGGGCTTCGGCAGCCAGGATGTCGGGGCGCTGGCGCACCAATTCGGAAGGCAGCGCGAGGGGAAGCGCGTGCGGCAGGGTGAAGTCGCCGAGATCGAAGGCGGGCGGGGACCACCCCGCCGGGGCGCTGCCAGCCAGGATGGATAGCGCATGCCGGGTTGCGCTGAGCTGCTGGCGCAAGGCCGGCAGGGCCGCCCGGTCGGCGGCCAGTTGCGTGCGGGCGGTAAGGACATCAATCCAGGCCGCCTTGCCGACCGTGTACTTCTCCTGCACCAGCGACAGGTTGCGTTCGTCATTCGCAACCACCTCCTCGGTCGCCCGAATCTGGCCGCGCAGCGAGGCCATGGAAACCGCCTGGCTCACCGCATTGCCGGTAAGCGTCAGGTAGGCGGCCGCCAGCTCATAGCCCTGGAACCGGGCGAGCGCCTGCTGCTGTTCGACGGTGCGGCGCGTGGCCCCGAAGACATCCGGCGCATAACTGACCGTCGGTCCAAGAGCATAGACATTGGAAATGACATTCGCCGCGCCGCTTCCGGGCACCTGGGTGCCACTCCGGCGGCGGCTGACGCTGGCATTGAAGCCAACCTGGGGAAAGTACGCGCCGCGGGCCGCGGCCACCGTCTCCTGCGCCTGGGCAAGCGCGGCGCGAGCCGCAGCGAGGCTCTTGTTGTCGGCGACCGCACGGCTTACCACAGCGTCGAGCTTGCTGGAGCGGAACAGCTCCCACCACTGCGCAGAAAGCGCTGCGCCGACCTCCAATGACTGCGCTGCGCCGCTGTCTGCACCCATGGTGGCCGGAATGTCTGTGGCCGTGTAGCGCTGCACGGCCGGCGGCGAGGGGCGCACGAAATCCGGCCCCACCGTGCAGGCGCCCAGCGTCCCCAGCAGGCTGGCGAGCGCGAGGGTGCGCAGCGCGGCGCGAGCAGTTGGGCGAGCGGCCTCATTCATAACGCAGGGCATCGATGGGATTGAGGCGCGCGGCGCGGCGCGCCGGATAGAAGCCGAAGAAGACGCCCACCACTGCGGAAAAAAGAAATCCGCCGGCGATGGCGAGCGGGGAAATGAGGGTCGGCCAGCCGGCCGCCAGGGAGACTATCTCGGCAGCCGCGAGCCCCACGAGGATGCCCAGAACGCCGCCGATGCCGCTGAGCAGCACGGCCTCGACGAGAAACTGCAGCAGGATATGGATGCGGCGCGCGCCGATGGCCATGCGGATGCCGATCTCGCGCGTGCGCTCGGTCACCGAGACGAGCAGGATGTTCATGATGCCGATCCCGCCGACGAGAAGCGAAATGGACGCCACCGCCGCCAGCAGGAGCGCCATGGTGCGGCTGCTTCCTTCCATGGCCTGGGTGATGTCGCTGATGTTGCGGACGTTGAAATCCTCCGCCTGGCCCGGTTCGATGCGGTGGCGCTTGGCGAGAATCCGGGTGACCTCCTGCTTGGCCGTCTGCACCAGCCCGGTGCTGCGCGCCTGCACGAAGATGATGTTGACGTAGCCTGCCAGCTTGGGCTGGATGCCGAAGGGGTTGGGCACGGCGACATAGGGCGAAGCCTGCGTGCCGTAGATGGACGACTGCGCCGAGGAGGACGCCTGCGCCTGGCTGGGCGAGGCAACGCCGAGCACCTTGTTCTGCGCGGTGGAAAACGGGATGTACACGACGTCGTCCTGATCCTGGCCGAAGCCGGTCTGGCCGCGCGTCTGCAGCAGGCCGATGACCTGCATGGGAACATTTTTCACCAGGATGGTGGCCCCGATCGGGTTTTCGTAGGCGCCGAACAGATTGCGGTAGACGGTCTGGCCGATCAGACACACGCGCGCGGCAGCGGACTCCTCTTCCGCCGTCATCATGTGGCCGGCCGCCACCGGCCAGTTGCGGATGGTGAAATAGCTCGGCGTCACGCCCTGGATGCTGGTGGTCCAGTTCTTGTCCGCGAACTGCACCTGTCCCTGCTGGCGGATGAGATAGCTGACATTGGCGACCGCGGGTGCCTCCCGCCTGATGGCCTCGGCATCCATCACTGTCAGCGCCGAGGCGCTGCCAGACCCCCCCCGCGCGCCGCCCGTGGTGACTGCCCCCGGCAGGACGATGAGCAGGTTGGTGCCCAGGCTCTCGATCTGCGCCGTCACCGCCGCGTTGGCGCCCTGGCCTACGGCGACCATGGTGATGAGAGCAGCCACACCGACGAAGATGCCCAGCATGGTGAGGGCGGAACGCAGCTTGTTGCGCGCGATGGCGCGGCTCGCCACCACCAGCGCCATGCGCAGGAAAGACAGGCCGATGGGAGTGTTGTCCGCCAGCGGACCTGGGCGCAACGCCGCCTGGGACGCCATTCCCTGCAGCGGCCGGCTGCGCACGTCGCTGAGGATCTGGCCGTCGCGCATGGTGATCACGCGGTCGGCGAAGACCGCCATGTCGGGCTCGTGCGTGACCAGCACCACCGTCAACCCCTGCTCGCGGTTGAGGGTCTGGATGGTGGTCATGATGTCGCTGGCGGTCTGCGAGTCCAGATTGCCGGTCGGTTCGTCGGCCAGCAGGATGGCAGGCTCATTGACCAGGGCGCGCGCGATGGCCACGCGCTGCTGCTGGCCGCCCGACAGCTGGTTGGGCAGGTTCTGCTCGCGGCCCTCCAGGCCGAGCGTGCGCAGCGACGCCCGCGCACGCTCCATGCTGCCGGCGGTGCGCCCGGCATAGAACAGCGGCAAAGCGACGTTCTCCGCCGCGCTGGTGCGGTTGAGCAGGTTGAAGCTCTGGAACACGAAGCCGATGCGGCGGCTGCGCACCAGCGCCAGTGCCGGTTCCCCCTGCTGCGCCATGTCGACGCCCTCCAGCAGATAGGCGCCCGAGGTGGGCCGGTCCAGGCAGCCGAGGACGTTCATGAGGGTCGACTTGCCCGAACCGGAGGCGCCCATGATGGCGACGAATTCGCCGCGCGCGATGCTCAGGTTGACGCCGCGCAGCGCGTGGACCTCGATGTCGCCGATGCGATAGACCTTGGTGAGGTCGCGCACCTCGATGACGCGGTCGCGGGAAGCGTCGGGCATGGGCGCGTTCATGGGAAGCGGAAGGGCGAACGTGCCGGCTTGCCGCCGCCTTGCGCGCCGGAAACCTCGCCGGTGATGACCTCCTCCCCAGGCTTCAGCGCGCCACCCAGGATCTCGGCCGCCGTGTCGTCGCGCAGGCCCACGCTCACGGCCACCTGCGCCGGGCGGCCGTCGCGCAGCACCCAGACGTGGCTGGCACCGCTGCGCGCGCTGCCCGGCTGCGCAGCGAAGCCGTTGGGAGAAAATTGCAGCGCCTGCAAGGGCACCTTGAGGACGTTGTTGCGTTCCTCGGTGATGATGCGCGCGTTGGCCGTCATGCCCGGCAGCAGCAGCAGTCTGGGGTTGGCGACGCTGATCACGGCATCGTAGGTGATGACGTTCTGCACCGTGATGGGCGCCTCGCGCACCTGCGCGACGCGCCCCTGGAAGGTCGTGCCGGGATAGGCGTCCACCGTGAAGGTCGCCCGTTGGCCGACATGCACGCCGCCGATGTCGGATTCGCTCACGTTCGTGTCCACCTGCATGCGGGTCAGATCCTGCGCGATGAGGAACAGCGTGGGGGTCTGGAAGCTCGCCGCCACCGTCTGGCCGACGCTGACGTTGCGCGACACCACGGTGCCGTCGACCGGGGAGACGATGTCGGTGTAGTTGAGGTTGACTTGCGCCCCTTCCAGCGCCGCTCTGCGCTGCAGGATGGTGGCCTTATCGAGCGCCACCTGGGCCACAGCCTGCCGGTAGGCGCTGTAGTCGCTGTCCACCGTATCGCGCGACACGACGCCGCGCCCCAGGAGCGCGCGGTCGCGCTCGTAATTGACGCGTGCATATTCCAGACTGGCCTGATCCTTGGCGAGCTGGGCCTGCGCGCTAACGAGATTGGCCCTGGCCTGGTCGACCGCCACCTGGAAGGATTTGGGGTCGATCTTGGCGCACAGCTGGCCAGCCTTGACGCGCGTGTTGTAGTCGCAATAAAGCGCCTGGATCGGCCCGGACACATAGGAGCCGACCTGCACCGTGACCACCGGGTTGACGTTGCCGGTGGCGATCACCGAACGGACGATGTCACCCTTCTCCGCCGCCGCCGTGACATATTGCGGCGGTGGCGTGCGCCGCATCCACCATGTCGCCCCCGCGCCGGCCAGCAGCAGGGCGAGGAGAAGAAGCAGCCACCATCGGCTTGCAATGCGTAAGTTCATGCTCGACACGCTGGGAATACCAATCCAACCCTAGCCTAATCGCGCGCGTTGCCCAAGTGCAATCGGCCTATCGGCAGAGGTCGCTCAGTTCGCGCGGGAATGGGGTATGGAACCGTCAGCGTGCGGACGTCGGCGGCGCCGCGTCATTGGCATCTATGCCGTAGGGCGCGTACTCGTACTTCTCCGGCCGGATGCCGGCGATCACCTGCGCCAGGTCCGGGCTGCCGACGCTGATAGGCACGGGCAGGATCTGCCTGGCCTCGACGACCTTGCGCACCCGCTCCCAGTCGATCTTGGGAATGTCACCCTTGCGCTGTTCCTTGTAGTAGATCAGCGCGTCCATGGCCCGGATCAGCATGCTGTCCCGGTCATCCGGGTAGCCTTCCACTGGCTCGGACACGCTCAGATAGAGCTCGCCGCCCCGCATTCCCACGAGCACGGGCCGGTCGATGATGCGCACCGGCGTGCCGGTCGGCACGCGCGGGAAAAAGTAGGCGGCGTTCTCGGGATAGAGATGCAGGCAACCGTGGCTCACGCGCATGCCCACGCCCCAGGGACGGTTGGTGCCGTGGATGTAGATTTGCGCGAAGCCGGTTTCCAGGGCCAGCATGCCCATGGGATTGTTGGGGCCGGGAGGAAAATAGTCGGGGAAGTCCGGCTCGCCCTGCTGACGATGTTCCTCCTGGATGTCTTTGGGCACCCACCAGGAGGGATCCTTGTACTTGGCGACGATACGGGTGTCGCCCAAAGGCGTGGACCAGCCCGGGCGCGAAATGCCGACCGGGAAGGTCACCACGGTGGCCGCCTCGTTCGCCTTGTGGGGCGGGAAATAGTACAGTCGGCGCTGCGGAATGTTGACGACTATACCCACCCAGGGACGCGGCGGCAGGATGAACTCGGTGGGCACGACGATACGGCGCCCGTCGCCGGGCAGCCAGATCGACACGCCAGGATTGGCGGCCGTGATTTCGTTGTAGCCGAGGTCATAATGGCGCGCGATGTCGAGCAAGGTGTTGCGCGGATCGGCCACCACCACGCGCACGTGGCCGACGACGTTGCTGCCGTCGGCAGGGAGCGGAAAGATGGCGCCCCAGCCGCAGACCGGCCAACCGCAGAGAAACAGGACGACGACATGAAGTGTCCGGCGTGCAGCGGTAGCGAGAACCTGCGATCGAATTCGTTTCATGGCTTGCGCTCGGCCACCTGGAAATTGCGTCTGTGGGCGCTCCTGGCCCTCCTCGCCCTTGGCCTGCCCGCGGCGTCCGCTGCGGCCGGCCGGCCGTGGGTACTGGTGGACACGAAGACACTGACGCTGACAGTCTATTCTTCCGGCAATCGCGTGCTTGCGCGTTTCCACAACATAGCCATCGGCAGCGGCGGCGCCGCGGAGATACATCGCCATGGCGACGAGACCACCCCGCTGGGGGT
>JAJXXS010000063.1 GCA_021780975.1 Pseudomonadota bacterium | reverse complement strand
CGTGGGTGAAGAGCGCCGGCCTGTCGCCCACCGGCGCGGAGAAATTGCAGTTGAGGTAGGCCACCGGGGTCTGCAGCTCGGCCCCCTTGCGCCGCCGCGTGATGGCGTCGTCCATCCAGGCGCCGCCGCGCTTGGAGGGGCGGGCGTAGAGGTCCATGTAGAACTGGCCGATCAGGGTGCCGGCATGGTCGCGCACATCGTAGAACTTCACGTCCGCATGCCACGCCGGCGCCTGGGAGGCGCGGATGTGCAGGCCGTAGAGGGTCTCCACCACGCGGAACATGCCGGCCACCACCTGGGGCTCGGGGAAATACTGCTTCACCTCCTGGTCGGAGAAGCTGTAGCGCGCCACGCGCAGCTTCTCCGAGGCGTAGCTCATGTCCCAGGCGGCGAGGTCGGCCAGCCCCAGTTCGCGCGCGGCGAAGTCGCGCAGCTCGGCGAGGTCGCGTTCGGCGTAAGGGCGCGCGCGCCTGGCCAGGGCGTGCAGGAAATCCAGCACCTCGGCGGGATCCTGCGCCATCTTCGGCTCCAGGGAGACCTGCGCGTAGTTGGCGAAGCCCAGCAGCTGCGCCGCCTGCTGGCGCAATTCCAGGATGCGCGCGATGAGCGGGGTGTTGTCGAGCTTGTCGTCGTCGAACTCGGAGGCGCGCGTGACATAGGCATGGTAGAGGCGCTCGCGTAGCGCGCGGTTGTCGGCATACTGCATTACCGGCAGGTAGGAGGGCATGTGCAGGGTGAGCTTCCAGCCCGCCTTGCCGTCGGCCTCGGCCGCCGCGCGCGCCATGGCCAGCACGTCCTCGGGCAGGCCGGCCAGTTCGTCGCGCTGCTCGACATAGAGGGCGAAGGCATTGGTGGCGTCGAGCAGGTTTTCCTCGAATTTGGCGGACAGCGAGGCCAGCTCTTCCTGGACCTTCATGAAGCTGGCCTTGTCGGCGTCGGACAGCTCGGCGCCGCCCAAGCGGAAGTCGCGCAGCTCGTTGTCGACGATCTTCTTCTGCGCCGTGGAAAGCGCTGCGTAGGCGGGGCCGTTGGCGAGCGCCTTGTACTTGCGGAACAGCCCCTCGTGCTGGCCCAGCTCGGCGTAATACTGGGTGATGGCGGGCAGGTTGGCGTTGTAGACCTCGCGCAGTTCCGGGCTGTTCATCACCGCATTGAGATGGCTCACCTGGCCCCAGGCGCGCGACAGCTTTTCGTTGGCGTCCTCCAGAGGGCGCACGAAGTTGTCCCAGCCGGGCGCCGCCGTTTCCTCTACGACGCTGGCCACGACGGCGCGGCATTGCGCCAGCAGCGCCTCGACGGCGGGGGTGACGTGTTCTGGTTTGATGTCGGCAAAGCGTGGCAGGCCGGAGAAGTCGAGCAGGGGATTCATGGGAGATACTCAGGGATAAGTCGCGGAATTATAATTTGAGCATCGCCTCCCAGTGTTTCAACCCCATGAATGACAGGGTTTCCGTGTCCGCCTTTCGCGGCATCCTGCCGCGCCTCGCCCCTGGCGCCTGGGTGCATCCGCGCGCCTGCGTGATCGGCGAGGTCGAGCTGGGCGAGAACGCCTCGGTGTGGCCGGGGGCGGTGGTGCGCGGCGACGTCAACCGCATCGTCGTCGGTGCCGCAACCAATATCCAGGACAACGCCGTGCTGCACGTCTCGCACAAGACGCCGCAGGATCCCGCAGGCGGGCCGCTGCGCGTCGGCGCGCGCGTCACCGTCGGCCACGGCGTCATCCTGCACGCCTGCGAGATCGGCGACGAATGCCTCATCGGCATGGGCAGCATCATCCTCGACAAAAGCGTGCTGCAGGATCGCGTGCTGCTGGGCGCCGGGTCTTTGGTGCCGGAAAACAAGGTGCTGGAATCGGGCTGGCTCTACCTGGGGCGGCCGGCCAAGGCGGTGCGCCGCCTGAGCGACGACGAACTGGCGTATTTCGCCTACTCGGCGCGGCATTATGTGGAATTGTTCCAGGCCTACGGGGTCTGAGGCGATGCGCGCACAGCATGGTGCGGCAGCGTATACGGAGGTGCAGTAGATATGTCCGGCAGAATCAAGATCGTCCTCGTGGTCCTCCTGCTCGCCGTGGGCGGCGCGGTGGCCTACGCGCTCACCAGCAAGCCGGCGGCGCCGCCGGTGAGCGTCACCGCGCTGAACGGGCAGACCATCGATCTCACCCAGTTGCGCGGCCAGGTGGTGCTGGTGGACTTCTGGGCCACTTCCTGTCCCGGCTGCGTGGAGGAGATGCCGCTCCTCACCCAGACCTACGAGCGCTACAAGGACAAGGGCGTCAAGGTGGTGGCGGTCGCCATGAACTACGACCAGCCGGCCTACGTGGCCAACTTCGCCACCCGCTACCAGCTGCCCTTCACCGTGGCCATCGACAGCGACGGTTCCGCAGCCAAGGCCTTCGGCAACGTGCAGCTCACCCCCACCAGCTTCATCATCAACCGCAAGGGCAAGATCGTGGCGCAGAAGATAGGCAACTGGAAGCCGGCGGAGCTTGATAAGGCGCTCGACAAGGCGCTCGCTTCGTGAACGCGCAGGACTACTTCGTCGACCTGACACGCTACCAGCGCTGGGCCAACCGCGTGCTGACCGCCGCCATCGAAACCCTGCCGGCGGAAGCCATGGCCCGTGACGAGGGGCTCTTCTTCGGCAGCATCCACCATACCTATGATCACCTGGCCCAGGTGCAGACGCTGTGGGCGGCGCGCCTGCGCGGCGAGCCCTGCAAGGCGGATTTCAAGCGCATCCTGGAGGACGACTGGGACCGCCTCAAGGCCCACGCCCTGGCCAGTCTGGAAAGCTTCGAGGCCTGGCTGGCGGCGCAGCCGGCGGCTTGGTTCGCGGGCGAGACCGCCTTCACCTCCAGCGATGGCACGGCGCGGCGCATGGCCAACATCGCCATCCTCACCCACATGAACGGCCACTGGCTGCACCACCGCGGGCAGATTTCCGCGGTGCTCGCGCGCCTGGGCGCGCCGGTGCCGGAGATGGACTACTTCTATTACCGGCGCGAATTGGGATCCTGAGTCACTGGGGCGGCGCCTGCCGCTGCAGCAGCGGCACCACCATGTCCTTCAGGCGCCCGTAGTAAAGCCGCCCCTCCACCGTGTGGCGCAGGTGGCCGTCGCGGTCGAGGATGAAGGAGGTCGGCAGCACGCCCACATAGCCGAAGGCGCGGCGCGTGCTGGGGTTGTCCGCCGCGGCGGGAAAATCGTAGCCGTGCTGCGCGAACCAGGCGCGGATCTTCTCCGGCGAGTCGTCCGCGCTGATGGCCAGCACGGTGAAGCCCTGGTTGCGATAGGCCTTCCAGAATTTCTCGATCTCCGGCATTTCCATCTGGCAGTAGGGGCACCAGGTGGCCCAGTAGTTCACCAGCACCACCTTGCCCTGCAAATCCTGCGAACTCAGCGCCCCGCCGTTCGCCAGCTGCACCTGGAAGGGCGGGATCACCCGGTTCTCGTCCGCCACCTTGGCGGGCGGGCGGAACCAGAAATAGGCCACGAAGGCGATGAGAATGAGGGTGACCGGGGAAGGAATCCACTTCTTCCAGCGTTCGGGCAGGGCGGGCATGAGGGGCGGCACGGGTAAAATGACGCATCTTAGCGTGTAAAGTTTCCCTGCATGTTTGCCACCCTCAAGGCGCTGCACATCATCTTCGTGGTGAGCTGGTACGGCGGCCTGTTCTATCTCCCGCGCCTGTTCGTCAACCTGGCCATGGCCGAGACCGCGGCGGAAAAAGACCGCCTCAACCTCATGGCGCGCAAGCTCTACCGCTTCATGACACCGCTGGGCGTGCTGGCGCTCGCCTTCGGCACCTGGCTGTGGCTGGGCTACGGTTTCGCCGGCGCCTGGCTCGACGCCAAGCTCGCCCTGGTGGCGGTGCTGGTGGCTTATCACCTGTACTGCGGCCATCTCGTGAAGCTCTTCGCCGCCGGGCAAAACCACCGCAGCCACGTGTTCTACCGCTGGTTCAACGAGCTGCCGGTGCTGATCCTCTTCGTTGTCGTCTTTCTTGTGGTGCTCAAGCCATGAACGATCTGCTCGCGCTGTTCGCCACCTGCCCGCGTGGCCTGGAAGCGCTGCTGGCCGAAGAGCTGGCCGCCTGTGGGGCGCAGAACGTCAAGCCCGCCCCCGGCGGCGTGGGCTTTGCCGGCGACTGGGCCACGGCCTACCGCGCCAACCTGCGCTCACGCCTGGCCACCCGCATCCTCTGGCGCCAGTTCGAGGCCGGCTACCAGAACGAGCAGGAGGTGTACGAGAAGGTGCTGGCCCACCCTTGGGCCCAGCGCTTCGACGCCGCGCGCAGCATCATGGTGAAGGTCACCGCCACGCGCGCGCCGCTCAAGAGCCTGGAGTTCGTCACCCTGCGCATCAAGGACGCAGTGTGCGACCGCTTCCGCGCCGACGAGGGCGTGCGGCCCAGCGTCGACACGCGCACCCCGGACGTGCGCGTGCACGCCTATTTCGAGGCCAACCGTTTTTCCGTTTATCTGGACCTGAGCGGCGAGCCGCTCTACAAGCGCGGCCTGCGCCAGGAGGCGGGCATCGCCCCGCTCAAGGAGAATCTCGCCGCCGGCATGTTGAAGCTCGCCGGCTGGCAGCCGGGCATGGCGCTCCTGGACCCCATGTGCGGTAGCGGCACCATATTGATGGAAGCGGCGCAGATGGCGCTCAACATCGCGCCCGGCGCCGACCGCGCCTTCGGCTTCCAGAAGCTCAAGGGCTTCCGCCTGCGCCTGTGGGAGGAGATGCTGGAGGCCGCGCGCGACGAGGAACTTCCGGCCAAGCCGCAGCCGATCTTCGGCAGCGAGCTGTACGGCAAGAACCTCAAGCTCGCCCAGGTCAACGTCGAGGCGGCCGGCCTCGCGCGCGTGATCCAGCTCAAGCAGGCCGATGTGCTGGACCTCTCGCCGCCAGCGCCCACCGGCATCCTGCTCACCAACCCGCCCTATGGCGTGCGCCTGGGCGACGAGGCGGAGCTGGCGGCCTTCTATCCCCAACTGGGCGACATGCTCAAGCAGCGCTTCGCCGGCTGGCAGGCCCACATCCTCAGCGCCGACACGCGCCTGCCCAAGCTCATCGGCTTGAAGCCGCAGCGCCGCACCCCGCTCTACAACGGCGCGCTGGAGTGCCGCTTGTACGGCTTCGAGCTGGTGTCCGGCGCGCTGCGGCGCGGCGCGAAAGAAGCCGCCGAGCCACCGGCCTGAACTGCGACCCACGCTTCTTTATCGCCCCCATGGACACCTACGCCGTCTTCGGCCACCCCATCGCCCACTCCAAGTCGCCCTACATCCACGCCGCCTTTGCGCGCCAGACCGGGCAGGCGCTCCTCTACACCGCCATCGACGCGCCGCGCGAGGGCTTCCGCGACGCCGTCATGCAGTTCCGCGCCCAGGGCGGCAAGGGCGCCAACGTCACCGTGCCGTTCAAGGAGGAGGCGTACCGGCTGGCCGGTGTCCTCTCCGGGCGCGCGCGCCTGGCGCAGGCGGTCAACACCCTGCGCTTCGATGGCGCCGAGATCTACGGCGACAACACCGACGGCGCCGGCCTGGTGCAGGACCTGACGGCCAACCTGGGGGTAGTGCTCGCAGGCAGCCGCATCCTGCTCTTGGGCGCCGGGGGTGCCGCGCGCGGCGCCATCCCCGCCCTGCTGGCGCAAGGCCCGGCGCGGCTGACCGTCGCCAACCGCACGCCCGCGCGCGCCGAGGATCTGGCGCGCGAGTTCGCCGCGCTCGGCCAAGTATCCGCGAGCGCCTTCGGCACGCTTGCGCCGGAATACGACCTCGTCATCAACGCCACCTCGGCCAGCCTCGCCGGCGACCTGCCGCCGCTGCCGGAGTCCGTGCTGGCCGGCGCGCAGTTCGCCTACGACATGATGTACGGCGCCGCCGAAACGCCCTTCCTCGCGCTGGCCGGCAAGCTTGGCTGCGCGCGCCGCGCCGACGGCCTGGGCATGCTGGTGGAGCAGGCCGCCGAGGCCTTCCTGCTCTGGCGCGGCGTGCGCCCGCAGACCCAGCCCGTGCTTCTCGCCCTGCGCCAGCAACTAACAGGGTGTTGAAAAACTGCTGCGGAGCGATGATGCAGCGTTGGAAATCGGCTCAAAATCCTCATTTACTCTTGTGTAAACTCCGCTTTTTCGCCGCTTTCCGCCTTGCCTGATCGCTCCTCGCGACGTTTTTCAAAAACCCTGTTAACACACGCATGATCAAAACCCTCAAGCGCGGCCTGCTGCGGGCCGTGGGGCTGCTGTTTGCCCTCTTCCTGCTCTACAACCTGTGGATCTTCGCCCACGTGCTCTGGTACGTGGACCACAACCCGCGCATGACCTCCTTCATGGAGCGCGGCCTGGCGCAGCTGCGCGAAAAGGATCCGCACGCGAAGCTGCAGCAGCAGTGGGTGCCCTACGAGCGCATCTCCCTCAACCTCAAGGCCGCCGTGGTCACCAGCGAGGACGCGCGCTTCATGACGCACCACGGTTTCGACTGGCAGGGCATCCAGTACGCGCTGCAGAAGAACCTCAAGAAGGACCGTCTGGTGGCGGGCGGCTCCACCATCAGCCAGCAGCTCGCCAAGAACCTGTTCCTCTCACCCGACCGCAGCTTTCTGCGCAAGGGCGAGGAGGCCATCATCACCGTCATGCTGGAAACGGTGCTGGGCAAGCGCCGCATCCTGGAGATCTACCTCAACGTCATCCAGTGGGGCCAGGGCATCTACGGCGCCGAAGCCGCCGCGCGCCACTACTTCCACACCCCTGCGGCGCGCCTTTCGGTGTGGCAATCCGCCACGCTCGCCGCCATGATCCCCGACCCCGAGTGGTACGAGAACCACCGCTACGGCCGCGGCTACCGCCGGCGCGTGGCCAACGTGCTGAACTACATCCGCGACGCCGCCGTGCCGCGCTGAGGGCGGGGTGCGGATCGCGCGCGCCGCCGAGCCCAAGTTTGCGCCCACCCTGTGGCGGCTCGCCCGGACCCGCCGGTTTGATTGTCTGTCAAGTTAAGTCTTAAATAAGTAAATCCGGTGCGGGCAGGGCACTGAACGGTTGGCCTGTCGGTGGATTCGCTGCCGGGTGGACGGGCGCTGCCTCCGGCTGCGGCAGCCGCCTCATCTGTCTCCTGCAGCCCAATGACGCCAGGGGAATTCATCATGAGCAACACCCTTTATCAACGCCTGGGCGGGGCCGACGGCATCGCCCGCCTCGTCGACGACATCATAGACGCCCATCTGGGCAACCCCATCATCAAGACCCGTTTCGAGAACATCAAGGACATGGCGCACGCCAAGCGCATGGCGCGCGAATTTTTTTGCGCGGGCTCCGGCGGCCCGGAACCCTACACGGGCAAGGACATGCTCACGACGCACAAGGGTATGAACATCAGCGAGCAGGAATACCTGGCCGTGATGGATGACATCGTCGGTGCCATGACCAAGCACCAACTGGACGAGGGCACGAAAAACGAGGTGGTCGCCATCCTTTACTCGCTGAAGGGCAACATCATACGGGTGTGACCTGGCCCAGGTGTGCCCGCGCCGTCTAGCGGGAGCCTGGCGACCCCCGATGCCCCGCCGCTGGCCAAGGGCGCCTGCACAGCCGGTTGACCGCAGCGTCCAGCCGCCGCGCGGGTCTTTCTCGCTACGCGTCGAGCGGGCTCACCACGCCGCGCCCGCCGCGGTTGAGCACATGCGTGTAGATCATCGTGGTCTGCACGTCCTTGTGGCCCAGCAGCTCCTGCACCGTGCGGATGTCGTAGCCGGCCTGCAGCAGATGCGTGGCGAAGGAGTGGCGCAGCGTGTGCGGCGACACCGGCTTGTGGATGCCGGCCAGCCTGGCCGCCTCGCGCACGGCGCGCTGCACGCTGGTCTCGTAGATATGGTGGCGGCGCTCTGCGCCGCTGCGCGGATCGACGGAACGCACCGGGGAAGGGAAGACGAACTGCCAGCCCCAGGCCCGGGCGGCGTTGGGATATTTCACCGCCAGCGCATCCGGCAGGTGCACCTCGCCAAAGCCCGCTTCCAGATCGCGCTCGTGCAGCGCCTTCACCTTTTCCAGATGCGCTTTCAAGGGCAGGATCAGATTCTCGGGCAGCACCGTCACCCGATCCTTGTTGCCCTTGCCCTCGCGCACGATGATTTCGCGGCGCGTGAACTCCACGTCCTTCACCCGCAGGCGCAGGCCTTCCAGCAGGCGCATGCCGGTGCCCTACAACAGAGCCGCGATCAGGCCCATCGTTCCGGACATGGCGCCCAGCAGCTTGCGCGCTTCGACCTGCGTCAA
>JAJXXS010000069.1 GCA_021780975.1 Pseudomonadota bacterium | reverse complement strand
GATTATTACGGCAGTCCGACGCCGATCCCCCAGGTTGCCAACGTCATCCTCGTGGACGCGCGCACCCTGGGTGTGACGCCCTGGGAAAAGAAGATGCTCGGGACCATTGAAAAGGCGATCCGCGATTCGGATCTGGGCCTCAATCCCGCGAGCCAGGGCGACCTCATCCGGGTGCCCATGCCTGCCCTCACCGAGGAACGCCGCAAGGATCTCATCAAGGTGGTTCGCAGCGAGGCTGAAAATGCCCGCGTGGCGGTGCGCAACGTGCGGCGCGACGCGAACAATGCGCTCAAGGACATGGTCAAGGCCAAGACCGCGAGCGAGGACGAAGAACACAGGGCCCAGGACGAGATCCAGAAGTTGACCGACAAGGCGATCGCCGAAATCGACAAGCTGCTGGCTGCCAAGGAAGCCGACCTCCTGGCCATCTGAGCCGGCGCAACAGGCGCATTGCCATGAGCAAGCCCACCAGTTCCACCATTGCCATCCCGTCGATAGGCGACGTTCCCCGCCACATCGCCGTCATCATGGACGGCAACGGGCGCTGGGCGCGTGCGCGCCATCTGCCGCGCGTGGCGGGCCACCGCCAGGGGGTGGAATCGGTGCGCGCGGTGGTCAAGGCCTGCGCAGAGCGCGGCGTGGAGTACTTGACGCTTTTTGCCTTCAGTTCGGAAAACTGGCGCCGCCCGCAGGAGGAAGTCTCCCTCCTCATGGAGCTTTTCGTGCGCGCCCTGCAGATGGAGGTGAAGAAGCTGCACAAGAACGCGATCCGCTTCCGCGTCATCGGCGACCTGGCGTCCTTCAGCGAGCGCATCCAGAATCTCGTGGCGGAGAGCGTCGCCTTGACCCGCGACAACCGCGGCTTGACGCTTACCGTGGCGGCCAACTATGGCGGCCGCTGGGACATCCTGCAGGCCGTCAACCGCCTGCTGGCGGAGCGCCCTGCCGACAGCGGGCCGGTGCGCGAGGAGGAACTGGCCGCCTGCCTGAGCATGAGCGAGGTGCCGGAGCCGGATCTCTTCATCCGCACGGGGGGCGAACAGCGCATCAGCAATTTCCTGCTCTGGCAGCTTGCCTACACCGAACTTTATTTCACCGACACACTCTGGCCGGATTTTGACGCGGCGGCCCTGGATGTGGCCATCGCTTCTTATCACCGGCGCGAGCGCCGCTTTGGGCGAACGAGCGAACAGCTAGCGCAGCACCCCGTTCCGCAGCAATGATCCGCATCGCCACGGCGGTTCTATTACTGGCGCTGTTCTTTCCCGCACTGCTGTGGGCGCCCCCCGCTCTCTGGGCGGCGCTGGCGGGCCTGATTCTGCTCCTGGGGGCGCGCGAATGGGGGCGCCTGGCGGATTTTCCGCGTCCGGCGAGCTGGCTCTACGCCGCGCTGCTGACGGCGCTGGCCTTGGCGATTTATCTCGCCGGTGCGGCCGCGCTCGGCCACGCCTTGCTGGCCCTGGCGGCCGGTTTCTGGATATTGGTCGCGCCCTGGTGGCTCTACCGGGGCTGGCCGCGCGGGGCAGGGTGGGTGCGCGCCCTGGTGGGTGCGGTCGTGCTGCTGCCCACCTGGATTGCGCTCATAGACCTGCGCGCACACGGTCCTGGCGTGCTCCTGGCCATCATGGCGGCGGTGTGGATCGCCGACAGCGCGGCCTACTACAGCGGGCGCGCCTTCGGGCGCCGCAAGCTCGCTCCCCATGTCAGTCCCGGCAAGACCTGGGAGGGCGTGGCGGGAGCGGCGCTGGCACTGGTCATCTATAGCGCGGCCTTGTCGCACTACGCAGTCCATGTCAGCATGGCCGCTTTGGCTCTTTTGCTGCTTGCCCTCATGTATTTTGCGATCCTGGGCGATTTGTTCGAATCCTGGATGAAGCGTCAGGCTGGTCTCAAGGACAGCGGCCACCTGCTGCCAGGCCATGGCGGCGTGCTGGATCGGGTAGATGCCCTGACCGCGGCCCTGCCGCTGGCGGCCCTCGTGGTATGGGGAATGAAGCTCGCATGAATGCGCCGCAAACCGTCAGCGTGTTGGGCGCCACCGGCAGCATCGGCGTCAATACCCTGGATGTCCTGGCGCGCCATCCGGCGCGCTTTTCCGTCTACGCCCTCAGCGCAGCGCGCAACGTTGACAAGCTTTTCGAGCAGTGTCGCGCGTTTCGACCGCGCTATGCCGTGATGGTGGACGAGGCGGCAGCGCGCGCTCTGCGCGGCCGCGTGGAGGAGGCCGGGCTGGCGACCGAGGTCCTGGCAGGGCCTCGCGCCCTCGTCGAGGTGGCCAGCCATCCGGAGGTCGACACCGTCGTCGCAGCCATCGTCGGCGCGGCGGGCCTGCCATCCGCGCTTGCCGCAGCGCACGCCGGGAAACGCATCCTGCTCGCCAACAAGGAGACCCTGGTGGTGGCGGGCAGCATCTTCATGGAGGCGGTGCATCGCGGCGGTGCCACCCTCCTGCCGGTCGATTCCGAGCATAACGCCATATTCCAGGCCTTGCCGCGCGACTTCGCCGGCGACCTTGCGGCCGTGGGCGTGCGCAGCCTGTGGCTTACCGCTTCGGGCGGGCCGTTTCGCACCGCCGCCAAGGAGACTATGGCGCGCGCGACGCCGGAGCAGGCCTGCGCCCATCCCAACTGGGTGATGGGGCGCAAGATCTCGGTCGATTCCGCCACCATGATGAACAAGGGCCTCGAAGTCATCGAGGCGCACTGGCTGTTCAATGCCCGTGCGGATCAGATTCGCGTGCTGGTGCACCCGCAGAGTGTGGTGCATTCGCTGGTGGAATACCGCGACGGGTCGGTGCTGGCGCAGTTGGGCACGCCGGACATGCGCACGCCCATCGCCTACGCCCTAGGCTTCCCCGAGCGCATTGCCGCCGGGGTCGACGGGCTGGATCTGTTCAGGCAGGGTTTGAGCTTCGAAGCGCCCGACCTCGAGCGCTTTCCCTGTCTGCGCCTGGCCTATCGTGCGCTGGAGAGCGGGGGAGCGGCGGCGGCGGTGCTCAATGCCGCCAATGAAGAGGCGGTCGATGCATTTCTGGCAAGACGCTGCGGCTTCGGCGACATCGCGGCGACGATAGAAACCGTTCTCGATCGCGTGGCGCAGCTCGGCGCGGCCAGCCTGGAGGAACTCCTCGACGCCGACCGCGCGGCGCGCGCCGCGGCGCGGGAATTTCTGGACAGGCTCGCACGATGAGCGGGATCGTGACGCTATTCGCCTTCCTCCTGGCTTTGGCGGTGCTGGTGGTGTTTCACGAACTGGGGCACTACCTGGCAGCGCGCCTGGCCGGGGTGAGGGTCCTGCGCTTTTCGGTTGGCTTCGGCCGCCCACTCCTGCGCCGAGTCGCCGCCGACGGAACCGAATGGGTGCTGAGCGCGATCCCATTGGGCGGCTACGTGAAAATGCTCGATGAGCGCGAAGGCGCGGTGGACCCTGCGCAGGCAGATCGTGCTTTCAATCGCGCCAGCGTGGGGAGACGTTTCTTCATCGTCGCGGCCGGGCCGCTGGCGAATTTCCTGCTTGCCGTGCTGCTCTACTGGGTGATGTTCCTCCACGGCATCCCCGCCCTCAAGCCCGTCATCGACACCCCGCCGCCAGGTTCCGCGGCGGCGCTCGCGGGGCTCGTGCGTGGCGACCAGATCGCCCAGGTGGGTGACGACCGCATCGATTCCTTCCAGGATCTGCGCATGGCGCTGCTGGCGCATGCCGTGGGTGCCAAGGCGGTGCGCCTCACGCTTGCGGACGGACAGGTGACGCGCCTGTCGACGCGTGGCGTGGCCCCCATCGATCCGGGCAGCGACATCCTGGCCACCCTGGGCTTGCGGCTGTACGAGCCGAGCCTGCCCCCGGTCATCGGCCGGGTGATGCCCGGATCGCCCGCCCAGCGTGCCGGACTGGAAGCGGGCGATCGGGTGGCAGCCGTGAACGGCGCCGCGGTGGGGGATTGGCAGCAATTGGTGCAAGCCGTGCAGGCCAGCCCGGGAAGGGCGGTGCAATTGCTGATTGCCCAGCCGCAGGGCACTGCCCTCATCACCCTCACGCCCGAAAGCATCACCCAGGGTGGACGCACCTTGGGACGCATCGGTGCCGCCCCTCAGGTGCCTGCCGGGTTGTTTGCTCCGCTGCGCACCGAGTTGCGCTACGGGCCGCTGGACGCCCTCGGACATGCCGCTGCCAAGACCTGGGACATGAGCGTCTTCAGCCTGGAAATGCTCGGCCGCATGGTGGTCGGGCAGGTGTCGTGGAGAAACCTTTCCGGGCCGTTGACGATTGCCGATTATGCGGGGCAGTCCGCGGAGATGGGGTGGCTGCCATACCTGGCGTTCCTGTCCATCGTCAGCATCAGTCTCGGGGTGCTCAATCTGCTGCCCATTCCCTTACTGGATGGCGGACACCTCATGTATTATATTTTCGAGTCGGTGCGGGGTAGGCCTGTTTCCGAGCAGGCGATGGAAATTGCCACCCGCATTGGCATGGGCATCCTCATGGTGCTGGTGACCATCGCCCTCTACAACGATTTCCAACGAATTCTTTCCGGCTAAAAAACTCATGAAAAAGCGCATCTGCGCGGCCTTGATCGGCGCGCTGCTGGCGGGTACGGCCCATGCGATGGAGCCTTTTGTGGTGAAGGACATCCGCGTCGAGGGCATCCAGCGGACGGACATCGGCACCGTGTTCAGCTACCTGCCGGTGAAGGTGGGTCAGACGCTGGATGATCGCAATGCCGAGCAGTCCATCCAGTCCCTGTACGCCACGGGGTTCTTCAGGAACGTCACTCTGGAGCGCCAGGGGGATGTGCTGATCGTCAAGGTGGTGGAACGCCCCGCCATTGCCAGCATCACCCTCAACGGCATCAAGGAATTTTCCGAAAAGGATCTGCAGAAGGGATTGAAGCAGATCGGCCTGGCCGAGGGCCGCATACTCGACCGCGGGCTGCTGGAAAAGGCCGAGCAGGAAATCAAGCGCCAGTACTATGACCGCGGCAAGTATGCCGTGCAGGTCACCACCACGGTCACGCCCCTGGAGCGCAACCGCGTGGGCATCAACTTCAGCGTGGTGGAAGGCCCCACGGCGAAGATCAGACAGATCAACATCGTCGGCAACCACGCCTACAAGGAAAAGAAGCTGCTCGATCTCTTCACCCTCAAGACGCCCAACTGGCTGTCATGGTTCACCAAGGACGACCAGTATTCCAGGACCAAGCTGGCGGGCGACCTGGAGAAGCTGCGCTCCTACTATCTGGATCATGGTTACGTCGAATTCGCCATCGATTCGACCCAGGTCACCATCAGTCCGGACAAGAAGGACATCTTCATCACCATCAACCTCACGGAAGGACCCCAGTACACCGTGAGCAGCGTCAAGCTGGCAGGGCAGACCGTCGTGCCGGCGGCCGAGCTGGAAAAGCTCATCACCGTCAAGCCCGGCGAAATCTTCTCGCGCGAGAAGCTGACCGAGATCACCAAGGCCATCGGCGATCGTCTGGGCAATGACGGCTATGCCTTCGCCAACGTGAATGCCGTACCGGACCTCGACAAGGCAAAGCACACCGTGGCCTTCACTCTGTATGTCGATCCGGGCCGGCGCGTCTATGTCAAGCGCATCAACATCGCCGGCAACACCAAGACCGAGGACGTGGTCATCCGCCGCGAGCTGCGCCAGATGGAGGGCGGCCTGTACAACTCCAAGGAGATATCCCTCTCGAAGACGCGCCTCAACCGGCTCGGCTTCTTCGATGACGTCAACATCGAAACGCCGGCCGTGCCGGGCGCCACCGATCAGGTCGACATGGACGTGGGCGTGAAGGAAAAGGCCACCGGCAGCATCACCGTCGGCGCCGGCTACGCCTCCTCGGAGGGACTCATCCTGTCCGGCTCCATTTCGCAGTCCAATGTTTTCGGCACCGGCAACCAGTTGGGCCTGCAGGTAAGCACCGGCAACATCAACAAGACGTACTCGGTTTCCTACACCAATCCGTACTTCACGCCCAATGGCGTGAGCCTCGGCTATGACGTGTACCTGCGCGACCTCAACACCTCCAGCCTGAGCGGGGTGATTCCCTACACCACGTCCACGCTGGGTGCGGACACGCGCGTGGGCGTGCCCATCAACGAAAACGACAGCGTCAATTTCGGCCTCGGCGTGGAACGCTACAGCGTCAGCGTCGACACGGCGGTCGGCGCCATTCCGCAATACCAGCAGTTCGTGCAGGAATTCGGCAACGGCACGTCCGCCACCACCAACAGCCTGCGCTTGTCCGCCGGCTGGGCGCGCGACACGCGCAACAGCTTCTATTTCCCCACGAGGGGTAGCCTCACCAGCGTCGGCGGCGAGGCGACCATTCCCCCGGGTTCGCTCAAGTACTACACGCTGTCGCTGCGGCGCCAGCAGTTCTTTCCCCTGAGCAAGGATTTCACCCTCATGCTCAACGGCCAGATCGGCTATGGCAACGGCTACAGCGGCCAGCCGCTGCCGTTCTTCAAGAATTTCTTTGCCGGCGGCGTGAGTTCGGTGCGCGGCTACCAGAGCGGCACCATCGGACCCAAGGCCGGCGTGGTGATCGATCCCACGGTGACGCCCGCGACCAATTGCTCGACGAATCCTACCGGACAGAGCAATTGCACCATCCAGGCGCTCGGCGGCAACACCAGCCTGATCGCCAACATCGAGCTGTTCTTCCCCGTGCCGGGCATGCGCGACAGCAATGCGGTGCGCCTGTCCACCTTTTTCGATGCCGGCGAGATCGCTGGGCCCGGGGATTACCTCGGACGCTACAGCCACTTGTCCGCAAGCAACCTGCGTTATTCGGCCGGTATCGGGGTATCCTGGAATTCTCCTCTGGGGCCGCTGCGCTTCAGCATTGCCAAGCCCATCAACCCGGCCCCCGACGATTTGAAGCAGACCTTCCAGTTCACCCTGGGCACGGTCTTTTGATTTTGCATGGAGTCGAACATGAAAACCTTGCTGACGGGCCTGCTTGCAGCGGTGGCCCTGAGCGTGGCCGGTGCGGCGGCAGCCGATACCAAGATCGGTTTCGTCAACACCGAGCGCATCCTCAAGGAAGCCCCCATTTCCATCCAGGCGCAAAAAAAGCTGGAAAAGGAATTCTCCGGGCGCGAACTGGCATTGCAGAAACTTGCCAAGCAGGCGCAGGATCTGCAGTCCCAGTTGGACAAGAACGGCGCCTCGATGCCGGAAGCCGAACGGCGTGCGAAGGAGCAGACGCTCGCCAATCTCAACCGCGACCTGCAGCGCCAGAGCCGCGAGTTTCGCGAGGACCTCAATCTGCGGCGCAACGAGGAACTTTCACTGATCCAGGAAAAGGCGCGCCAGGCCATCCTCAATATCGCCAAGCAGGGCAGGTATGACCTCATCGTCGAGCAGGCGGTGTATGTCAATCCCAAGGATGACATTACCAATCAGGTGCTGAAGGCCCTCGGAGCACCGGTGGCGGGCAACTGAGCTTCATGGCGGGCGAATTCACCCTTGCCCGCTTGGCGGAGCTGCTGGGCGGCGAAGTGGCTGGCGATGGCGGCGTCGTCATCCGCCAGGTCGCGCCGCTGGAGCGAGCCGGGCCGCATGACATCGCCTTCGTGGCGCAGGCGCGCTACCTCCCTGCCCTGCAGGGCAGCCGCGCCGGGGCCGTCATCCTGCCGCCCGAGGCGCGCGCTGCCAGCGCATTGCCGCGCATACTGACGCCCAATCCCTACCTGTACTTTGCGCGCGTGAGCACCTTGCTGAATCCGCCCGCGCGCCCCGCGCCCGGGGTGCATGAGCGGGCCTGGGTGGCGCCCGGCGCGAGTCTAGGGGAGGATGTCAGCATCGCCGCGGGCGCGGTGGTGGAAGAGGGCGCCACCGTCGGCGCGCGCAGCGTCATCGGACCCAATTGCGTCATAGGCAAAGGGGTGAGCATCGGCGAAGACTGCCAACTCCATGCCGGCGTGGTGGTTTACCACGGTTGCCGGATCGGCAGCCGGGTGACCCTGCATGGCGGCAGTGTCATCGGCGCGGACGGCTTTGGTCTCGCCAACGACGCCGGACGCTGGGTGAAAATCCCCCAGATTGGTCGCGTCGTCATCGGCGACGATGTTGAAGTGGGCGCCAACACCACCATAGACCGCGGTGCGCTCGACGATACGGTGATCGGCGACGGCGTGAAGCTCGACAATCAGGTGCAGATCGGCCACAACGTGAAGATCGGCGCCCATACCGCCATTGCCGCCTGTGTGGGAATCGCCGGCAGCACCAGCATCGGGGCGCATTGTCTGATCGGCGGCGCTGCCATGATACAGGGCCAC
>JAJXXS010000162.1 GCA_021780975.1 Pseudomonadota bacterium | reverse complement strand
GCCATGGTGTTCAAGCCGCGCACAAAGTCCTGGGGGCGTACCGGCGAAGTCCTTGCCCAATACGTGAAGGAGCAGAAGGAGATGGCCCATGGCTAAAGTTGCCTATTATCCTGGCTGTGCGCTGGAGGGGTCGGGTGGACCCTATGACCGTTCGACCCGCGCATTGGTGAAGGAATTGGGCCTGGAGATGGAAACCCTCCAGGACTGGAATTGCTGTGGCGCGATGGAGGTCAAGAATGTGCACCCCATGCTGCAGACCTACATGTCGGCCCGCAACATGGCGATAGCCAGCGAACACATGGGCTTCGATACGGTGATGGCGCCTTGCAATGGGTGTTACCACAACTTGAAGAAGGCCGAATACGAGTTGGCGACCTCGGAAGAGCATCTGAAGACTGTCCAGGATTTGGCGAAAAAAGCGGACGATCCAGTGTACAAGGGCGATGTCCGTACTCTGCACCTGCTGGAATGGTTGATGGAGGAACTGGGCCCAGAAGGCGTCAAGGCGCGCATCGGGAAGTCACTGAAAGGCATAAAGATCGCGAACTATTACGGCTGCATGTACACGCGGCCGCGGCAGATTTTTCCAGAAAAAGACCAGGGACCAGGTTCTGAGTCGAGCTACAAACCGCATTTCATGGACGATCTGCTGGCTGCGGCAGGGGCCGAGAATGTGGACTTCCCGCTCAAGACTGCCTGCTGCGGGGGGGCGCACACGCTTTCGGATTCGGACACTTCCACCCAACTCGTGCTCAACATTCTGCAGGCGGCGGAGGATGCCGGCGCGGAAGTCATTGCCACCGAATGTCCCACTTGTCATTCGGGGCTTGAGATGCATCAGATCCGCGCGGAAACGGAGTTCGGCATACGCACCAACGTCAAAATCATCTACTTCACCCAACTGCTGGGCTTGGCGCTTGGCCTGTCGGCGCGCAAGCTCGGGATCCATGAGAATGTCAGCGATTCCATCGACTTTTTGGAAGAACGGGGCGTGCTGTGAGGCCGCCCCGGTTTCCTGCGATACGCTGAAAGATGGAATGCAACGGCTGCGAGTTCCGCCCGGAACTCTATTACGACCGCGAATATCAGATATGGGTGCGCCGGGAGGACGATGGCGATCTGACGGTCGGAATGACCGACATCTCGCAGACCATTGCCGGGAGGATACTCCACGTGCGGGTACGCAAGCCGGGTACCCTCCGGCCGTCGGGCAAGCCCGTGGCGACCATCGAATCAGGGAAGTGGGCGGGGCCGGTGCCGAATGTGTTCGATTGCGTCATAGAGGCCGCCAACGCGGAAGTCCTGGAGAATCCTGGTCTTCTCAACAGCGTCCCCTATGAAGCCTGGATTGCGCGCGTAAAGCCGGCTTCCGCCCATGCGGTGGACGGGCTCCTGAGCGGAGAAGCTGCGCGTAGCGGCTATTGCGAACGTTGCCGGCGCGAGGATATCCATTGTCGGCGCGAGGTGGCCTGATGAGCGACCCCCATTATCTGGACAATGAGGAAAAGTCGGTGGTCATCGTCATGACCAGCGGACCTGCCACGCCGCAGCGCTGCGCGACACCTTTCTACCTGGGAGCCATTCTCGCGTCCATGGATGCAAGGGTCAGCATATTCCTCACCATGGAAGGGTCTTTGCTTGCCAAGGAAGGCGTGGCCGAGGGTTTGACAGCCATGCAGGGCGGCAAGACAATACTTCAATTCATACGTGACGCCAAAGCGGCGGGTGTCAGACTGCATCTCTGCAGGCCGGCCATGCCCGGATATGAAATAGCGGACGGCGATGTGATCGATGAGGTGGATGAAATTTCCAGTGCCGGAACGCTGGCCGACCTGATCCTGAGCTGTGACAAATCCATGTTTTTTTAACTGAGGAGAGCGAGGCATGGCGACCGTACGTGGATGCAATCTTCCCGACGATCTTTACTACAACGTGGAGAACAACGTCTGGGCCCGCAAGGAGGCCGATGGCACCATCACCGTGGGGATGACGAGCTATGCCTGTTCCCTGGCTGGCGAGATCGTGTCGTACACGCCCAAGAAAGTGGGCAAGGAAATCGAGCAGAACAAATCCGTCTGCACGGTGGAATCCGGCAAATGGGTGGGGCCAGTCAAGGCGCCCGTGACGGGCGAGGTGCTCGCGACCAATCCGGACGTTGCGGCCAAGCCCGGCAACATCAACGCCGATCCCTATGGCTCTGGATGGCTGGTGAAGATGAAGCCAAGCAACTGGGATGGCGATTCGGGGGGGTTGGTTACCGGTGCTGGCGTGGCCAACGCCTTCGAAGTCAAAATGAATGCCGACGGTTTTGGCGGTTGCTGAGCCCGATGGTCGGCAGCCGGCTCCCCGGCCTTGCGTATCGATTGCCTGAGCGGCCATCATGAGCACCTGGCTGGAGGCCTTTACACAGGTGGAGGCGTTGGAAACCGCGGAACTGGATGGCGCCCTGGTCGCACAGATGCAAGCCAGTGCGGGCGGCACCCAGATGGGGCGGGTGAATTTCTATACCCCCACCTTCAAGGCCTACGCCACCACGGAGATCAGCGGTTGCGGCAAGAGCGCCTGGCCGGCAGTGTCGATCACGGGGGCGGAGTGCAAGCTGCAATGCGACCATTGCAAGGCCAAGATACTTGAGCCGATGATTCCGGCACGCACGCCGGATGAGCTTTGGCGAGTGGTCAACGAACAGGTGGGTGCCGGCGCGCAGGGCATGCTGCTTACCGGCGGATCGAACCATCGCAATGAGGTCGAGTACGACGCTTATTACGGCACCATCCGCCGCATCAAGGACCAATTCCCGCAATTCCGCATCGCCCTGCACACCGCCCTGGTCAGCCATGACATTGCCAGGCGGATGGAGGATTCCGGCATCGACGCCGCCATGATGGACGTGATCGGTGCGCAGGAAACCATCACCCAGGTGTATCACCTCAAGCGCACGGTGGACGATTTCGAGCGCAGCCTGGAATATTTGGTGGCGAGCAGAATGCGGGTCGTGCCGCACATCGTCCTGGGGCTGCATTACGGCCGCTTTCTGGGCGAGGACAACGCGCTCGAAATCGTGGCTCGGCATCTTCCTACTGCACTCGTGCTGGTCGTGGTGATGCCTTTCTACGCGCCGCAGAAGCGCCCTTTCGTGACGCCCGACAGCCATGAGGTTGGCCGTTTCTTCCTGCGCGCCCGCCAAGCCCTCCCCGGTTTGCCGATTCTGCTCGGGTGTGCGCGTCCGCCGGGCAGGGCCAAACAGGAAATCGACAGCTATGCGGTCATGGCGGGCCTCAATGGCTTGGCGCATCCCGCCGACGGCGTTGTGGAATTGGCGGCACGCTTGATGCGCGACGTGCGGGTGACGCCAGCCTGCTGCTCCATTGCCGTCGGCGACGAGGTCATGGCTTTGGACACCGATCAATCAGGACTGCAGGTGGATGTCGCGCGCATCATGGCAATGGAGCGTCGCCGCGCTACGGGGCGCCTTGCGGGCATCTCCGTGGTGACAGAAAACGCGGGCGGCTGCCACTGACATGAGCCAGACGTGGCGACTGCTCGATACTGGTCTGCGCAGCGCCGCCCACAATATCTCCTTGAACCGTGCCCTGCTGGAAGCGCGCGCGGCGGGTGAATCACCGAACACCCTGCGTTTTTTGCGCTTCACTCCGTGTGCGCTGCTGGGATATCACCAGAGCGCGGCACAGGAACTCGACCTGGAATACTGTCAGGCCCAGGGCATCGAGGTGCAGCGTCGTATCACTGGCGGCGGTGCCATCTATTTTGACCCTGGGCAACTGGGATGGGAGCTTTATGTGGGGCGGCGCGATCTGGGGCTTGCCGACATGGAGGCGATCTCGCGGCGCCTGTGCGAGCTGGCGGCCAGTGGCATGCGCGGTCTTGGCGTCGATGCCCGTTTTCGTCCGCGCAACGATATAGAGGTGGCAGGAAGAAAAATTTCCGGCACCGGTGGGATTGTCGAGGGTGATGCCCTGCTGTTCCAGGGCACGCTGCTGCTCGATTTTGATGTGGAAAGGATGCTGCGGGTGCTGCGCGTTTCGGCGGAAAAACTTTCCGACAAGGCGATGGCGAACGCGCGCGAGCGTATCGTCACGCTGCGCGAACTGACCGGTGACGTGCCTGCGTTGTCCCGGGTACAAGAGGTTCTGGTGGAAGCGTTCGCCGAGGGATTGGGTGTTGCCTTTGAGCCTTCCGGCCTGATCAGTGAGGAAGAGGAGCGATGGGGCGCAGCGCTGCAGGAAGTCGCGCAGCCAGGGTGGATACATCTGGTGGAGAAGCCTCCCGCCGACCGTAGTTTGTGCCATGCGACGCAGAAGTTTCCCGGTGGACTTGTTTCCGCCAGCGTGGATTTTGATGCGGCAGGAGAACGCATCAAGCAGGTCTGGTTCAGCGGCGATTTCTTCGTCGCACCGCGGCGTGCCGTCATGGATCTGGAGGCGGCGCTGCGCAATACATCTCTGGAGCGCCTGGAATCCACCGTGGCGAACTTTTTCGCCACGCACGAGGTGGACTGCCTGCAGTTCGATCCGGTCAATTTCGCCCGTATCGTGCGCCAGGCCTTGGGCGTCGTGCCGCAGGTGGCCGCATGAGGATCGCGGATGTCCTGGTCGTGGGCCTGGGCCCCGCCGGCAGCGCCGCTGCCGCAGCGGCAGCGCGGGCCGGAGCGCGGGTGCTGGGCGCGGACAAGCGCCATGAAATCGGCCTGCCGGTGCAGTGCGCCGAATTCATCCCGCGCCCGCTAGGCCGTTACGCGCAGGGTGACGGTGTGCTACGGCAGACCATCGCCGGCATGCGGAGCGTGCTGCCGTCAGGTGCTCAGACGCACACCGAGTTCCCCGGCCTGATGATAGACCGGGCGGCGTTCGATCACGCGTTGGCCGCAGAGGCGCACGGGGCCGGAGCGGCGTTGGCGACCGCCACGCAACTGGTGCATCTCGATGCGCTGCGCCACCAGGCCACCCTGCGCAGCGCGGCCGGCGAGCAGACGGTGAACTACCGGCTGCTGGTGGCGGCGGACGGTCCGCATTCCACGGTGGCGAAGGCGTTGGGCTTGCCCGAACTGGAAACCGTGCACACGCGCCAGTACACCGTGCCGCTGCAGGTACCCTACGCCGACACCGACATCTGGCTTGCGCCCGACTATCCCGGGGGTTATGCCTGGCTCTTTCCCAAGGGCGGCTGCGCGAATCTCGGTTTGGGCGCTGACAAGCACCTGCAGGCCGACCTCAAGCAGCCGCTGGACGCCTTGCATCGCCGCCTGGTGGCCGCCGGGAGGTTGGGGGAAGCCATCCTCTGCCGCACCGGCGGGGCCATCCCCGTGGGCGGGCTGCGCGAGCGTCTGGTCGTGAACGACGTGCTGTTCGCCGGCGACGCCGCGGGCTTCACCCATCCCATCAGCGGGGCGGGCATCGCTGCGGCGGTCGTGTCCGGGGAGCGTGCCGGGCGTGCCGCGGCCGAATATCTCAGGGGCGCCAAGGCCGCATTGGATGATTTCGAAGAGGACATGCGCGACCAGTTCGAGGCCAGCCTCGCCCGCGCTGCGGCGCGCCGCCGCCAGATGCTGGACGGTTGGCGCGGCGCCGAGGCCAAGCAGGATGGATTTCACCGCCGCGGCTGGATCGCGTTTCCGGAATATTTCGCCGCCTGAATCTTTTGCCCTCGCGGGCCGGGAGTGAGTCATGAGCACAGTGCTAGAAAACGATGTCCAGCCGGTCAATTTCTATCGGCCCAACTACCACATCAAAACCCCCGCCATGCGCTCCCCCGAATATGTGCAGATGAGCACGGCGGCCGCCATCACCCTGGGGCTGGTGCCGGGCAAGATGCACCGCACCGCGTGCACCCATTGCCTCAATCTGCTGGTGACCTACCCGGAGGGCTGCCGCGCCAATTGCGCCTACTGCGGCCTCGCACGCCACCGCGAGGAGGCGCGCGACTACGCCGACCGCAATTTCATCCGCGTGGATTGGCCCACGGCGCGCTACGACGAGGTCATCGAACGGGTCAAGGCGGGAGGTGACCGCGGCCAGTTCCAGCGCATGTGCATTTCCATGATCACGCATCCCAACTCCGACGCCGACACCCGCGTGCTGCTGCAGAAATGGGTGGAGGCCGTGCCGCATGTGCCGGTGTCCATACTCTCCAACCCCACCACCATGGAGAAGGCCGACCTCGTGGAGCTGAAGGCCATGGGCGCTGACATCTTTACCGTGGCGCTGGATGCGGTGACGCCGGAGATTTTCGAGCGCACGCGCGGCAAGACCGTGGAGTCCCCGCACCGCTACGCGAAATACTGGCAGGCCATCGAATGGGCGGCGGAAATCTTCGGCCCGGAAAAGTTCGGCGCCCACCTCATCTGCGGCATGGGCGAGACCGAGCGCGAAATCCTCGAAGTGTGCCAGCGCATCAAGGACATGGGCGGCCACAACCACATGTTCGCCTTCTTCCCCGAGCGCGGCTCGCTCATGGAAGACTGGCCCGCCTGCGATCGCGGCCAGTGGCGACGCGTGCAGCTCGCGCGCTTCATCATCGATTACGCCGGGGGGCATGTGGCGCAGATGCATTTTGATGCCGCTGGGCGCGTGGTCGGTTTCGGCCTTCCCGAAAACGAGCTGGCTGAGCTCATTCGCTCCGGCAAGCCCTTCCAGACATCGGGTTGCCCCGGCAAGGACGACGAGGAAGTGTCCGCCTGCAACCGCCCTTATGGGGATTCCAGCCCCACGGACATTTATTCATTTCCTTTCGCTCTGGCCAAGCGCGACGTGGAAGGAGTCAAGCGCCAGATGGGCGGGGAGGATATCGGCGTTGGTTTATAGCCACAATGTGGAAATTTTGTACCACGTCAACTCTAAAGCCCGCACTATTATGTCCGCTAAGGCCAACGTGCCTTTAGTAGCACATCACCACTAATCAAGACTGCGAGGATGACAATGAAGCTGACCCGATTGGCAGTAGCCATTTCCCTGATGTCCGCAGCCGGCCTGGCCCACGCCACCGACGGCTATTTCTCCGATGCCTACGGTATGAAGGCCGCTGGCATGGGCGGCGCGGCTACGGCCATGACCGATGACGCCATGGGCGGCGCCAACAACCCGGCCTCCATGGCCTTCGTGGGCAATCGCCTTGATCTTGGTCTGACCATTTTCAGCCCGCGTCGCTCGGCGAGTCGTAGCGGCCTAGGTACAGGAATGGATGGTTCCGTAGATAGCAACTCAAACTATTTTCCGGTTCCTGAATTGGGTTACAACCACATGGTGCAGCCCAATCTGGCCTTGGGTGTCACGGTGTACGGCAATGGCGGTATGAATACCAACTATCAGCAGGATAGTTTCAATTGCGGGCAAGGCGCGGCCAACATGCTGTGCGGCAATGGCAAGCTGGGTGTTAACCTCATGCAATTGATTGTGGCGCCTACACTGGCCTACAAACTCAATGCCACAAACTCTATCGGCATCGCGCCACTTTTGGGTTATCAGCGCTTTGAAGCCTATGGCCTCCAGGCCTTTACTCAAAATAATATTTCCCAGAGCCCCAACAACGTGACTAATAAGGGCTGGGATGATTCGACTGGAGTAGGCGTCCGAATCGGTTACCTGGGCCAACTGACGCCCACCTTCTCCATCGGGGTTAGCTACGCCACCAAGATGCGCATGACCAAGTTCGGCAAGTATTCCGGGCTGTTCGCCGATGGTGGTTTGTTCGACATTCCAGAAAACTACAGTGTCGGCTTCGCCTGGAAGGCTACGCCGGGTCTGACCCTCGCAGCGGATTACCAGCGCATCAATTATGGGGGCGTGTCATCCATCGGCAATCCCAGCACGAACCACGCACAATTAGGGGCTGCCGGTGGCCCTGGGTTTGGCTGGAAGGACATCAATGTCTGGAAGTTGGGTGGAGAGTACCGCTATGACAAGCAGTGGACGTTCCGTGCCGGTTACAACCATTGCGACAATCCCATCCAGTCCCGTGATGTGACTTTCAACATTCTGGCCCCGGGGGTCATCGAAGACCATCTCACCCTGGGTGCCACCTACACCATGCCCAGCGGCGGCGAACTCACTCTGGCTTACATGCATGCCTTCCAGAACAGTGTGAGCGGCGCCTCTATTCTTCCGGTGTTCTCAGGCGGAAGCCCCTCCGGCACGGAGACGATCAAGATGTACGAAAACTCCATCGGCATCTCCTACGGCTGGAAGATGTAAGCACCTGCTCGCATGAGGTGCAAGGCCGGGCATTGCCCGGCCTTTTTATTGGATAATGGCGGAACCACGCTGGCGCGGATTTTTCCAACCAGGGTGCGAGGAGCCGCCATGA
>JAJXXS010000318.1 GCA_021780975.1 Pseudomonadota bacterium | reverse complement strand
GGTCGATGATGCGTACCGGGGTGCCGACCGGAACCCTGGGAAACAGGAAGGCGGCGTTTTCCGGGTAGAGGTGGATGCAGCCGTGGCTCACGCGCATGCCGACTCCCCAGGGACGGTCCGTGCCGTGGATGAAGATTTCCGGGAAGCCCGTCTGCAGCGCCAGCATGCCCATGGGATTGTCGGGCCCCGGTGGGAAATAACCTGGGTAGTTGGTCTGGCCCTCGTCGCGATGCTCTTGCTGGATGTCCTTGGGCACGATCCATTTGGGATCCTTGAACTTGGCGATGATGCTCGTCCTGCCCAGCGGAGTGGGCCAGCCGGCACGCGAAATACCGACCGGGAGAGTGATCACGGTGGCTGGTTGGTTGGCCTCGTGACGGGGAAAATAGTAAAGTCGGCGGCGCGGAATATCGACGACGATGCCGATCCAGGGCTTGGGTGGCAGGATGAATTGTGTAGGCACGACGATGCGGGTTCCCGCGCCCGGCACCCAGATGGAGACGCCCGGATTTGCCGCAGTGATCTCGTTGAAGCCCAGGTCGTAATGGCGCGCGATGTCCAGCAGCGTGTTGCTGGCGTCGGCGGTGACCACCTGCAGGCGGCCGACCATGTTGCTGCCGTCCCTGGGCAGCACATAGGTGGCCGCCAGGCCGGGCGCCGCCCACCCCAGAGTGAGCGACAGGAAGGCAAGCAAGACCGCCCTGAGACGTGAAAAGAAGGGCATGCGCAGGAATCGATCTGGTTTTATCATTTGCAGGATGATTGCTCGGATAGTGGAACCCTTGCGCATTCTAGCCCTGGTTGTCGCGGTCATGTTGCCGGCGATGGCCGAGGCCACAGCGGATCAACCCTGGGTTCTGGTGAACACCAAAAAGCTCAGCTTGACCGTATATGCCGCGGATGGCCAGGTGATAGCGCGCTTCCCCGACATTTCCATCGGCAGCGGCGGCACCTCGCGCGAACATATGCATGGCGACGAAACCACGCCGTTGGGAACCTTCCACGTGCGCTGGATAGACCGTCACAGCCGCTTCCTCACCTTCTTCGGGCTGGACTATCCGACAGCCGGTGCGGCCCTGCGCGCCTACGCCGCCGGCCGTATCACGGCAGCCCAGTGCGACGCCATCACGGGCGCTTTCCGCGACCATCGCATCCCGCCCCAGAATACGCCGCTGGGTGGCCAGATAGGGATACACGGCGTGGGGGGCGGACTTCCCTGGGTGCAAGGCAACGCCAACTGGACCGACGGCTGCGTGGCTGTCACCAACCATGAAATCCGCATGCTTGCCCGGTGGGTGCATGTGGGCACCAAGGTGGTCATCCGCTGAGCGCGGGCCGTGAAAATATCGCCGCCAGCGCTTGCCGGCGCTATCAGGCCGCTTCCCGGTATGTGTTCTTGCCCTCGCGCTTGGCCTCGTACAGCGCCGCGTCCGCGCTCTTGAGCAATTCGTCGAGACTCTCTCCCGCCGCGCAACACATGGCAATGCCCACCGATGCTCCAATATGCGCGCTCCCCCCGCCGGACAGGGGAATGGGCTGACATAGCCTGCTCACCACCCGCCGCGCTATCTCGCGCGCGGTCTCCGCGGACTCCACCTGCCCCAGGACGATGGCGAATTCGTCGCCGCCCAGGCGGGCGATGACGTCGGACTCCCGCAGCAGCTGGCCCATGCGCTCCGCCGCCGCCACCAGAACCTCGTCACCCGCGGCATGGCCGTAGCGGTCGTTGATTGCCTTGAAATCATCCAGATCGACCGCGAGCACCGCAATCTGCGCGCCCGAACGCCTTGCGCCGGCGAGCAGATGCCTGGCGCTCTCCTGCAGGAAGCGGCGATTGGCGAGACCGGTCAAGGGATCGCGCAGGCTGAGCTGGCGTATCGTCTGCTCCGCGTGGATGCCCGCCTCGATCAGGCGACGGGTTTCGCGGTACAGGCCCAGCAGGGCCAGTCCAGTCCACAGCCCGGCCAGGGCGAGCAGGGCCGAGGACAAATTCTCGTCGTGGATGCGCGCCGCTTCGCGGGCTTCCAGGGTGTTCAGGGCCAGCTTCTCAATTTCAATGAGTATGCGCTGGATTTGCTCTATGGCGGATTTGTCGAACCCGGCCAGATCAGGCTTCGCCAGCGCCGCCGTGTCGCCCGCCTGGGCGCGCTGCTGGAGGGCGCTGAAGCCAGTTTCCAGTGCGAGTTGCAGCGCCGGCAGCGGGGCCAGTTGCTCGGTCTGGATGCCATCGGCGCTGACGAGGGCCATCAGATGCGCGGCGCTGGGGCAGCGCGACCGATGGCAGATGAGTGCGGGATCGAGGTCGGCGGGATTGTGTGAGTCGCCATATTTGCGCGCAGCGCTGTCGATATTGAGCAGATAGGTGCGCAGCGCGTTGATGTAGGAGATGACCTGGCGTGTGTGCTGCACGGCGCGGATGGCCTGCGCCGAACGTTCGTGCTGATACAAGATCATGACACACAGGATGGCAATGATGAGTGCGAAGATCAGCATGCCGCGCCGCAGCACCCGCCGGAATCCGGCGAACACGGACTCAGCCGTTTGTTGCTGCGCATGCGACGTATCCAAAATTCTGCTCTGCTCCGCACCGGACCGGCGTGACATGCTTCGGATTCTAGGACGGTAGCGATCACCGCGGCGCCAACCTTACAGTTTTGTGAACCTGGGGTAAGGCGGAGGCAAAACCCCTCCCACCAGACTAGCGCCAGAACCCTCCCTGAATTGGCGAGGACAGCAGCCTGGAGGCCACCGCATGCAGCGCATCGTCACGAAATCCCCCCTCATGAGCAAATCCCGGGTCCGCCAGCATCGCGGACAGTTCAACCCTGAGGATTTCGGGCAGCGCGTCAATGCGCAGCCCACCTTGGGCGAGAGCGGACTGCCTCCCGGCCTGCAGTACGCCAGCTTTCGCGGCGACCCATGGTTGCAGGAAAGCGCCCCGATGCGGCAAAAACATGCTTCCAGCGCCGACCTCCAGATGCCGCGCTTGATCGAGGTCTGCGCATGGCTTTTGACGCGCACGGACTGCCATTCCCTGCAGATCGGCTTCAGCACTTCCCAGGTGCGTACCGAATCCATCCTCCGTCCTTTCAGCTACGAGATCCATGACGTGGGCGCCTTGAGCGCCGACGACTATCTGGACCGCCATTTCGTGGAAGTACCCTTCGACGCCAAGATCGACGCCATCGACTGGACACAGAGGCGCATCAGCGAGGGCCCCATCGGGCGTTTCCGCCAGGGCGACCACAAGAGCGCGCTGGACCGCCCGCAACCGCGCTCCTGGAGGCTGGGAAGCGTGGCCGAGATCTGCAATGTTGTACGCGACCTTGCGCGCCTGCGCGAGGCGCCCGCCCACTACTTGTGCAGCGCCGCGGTCTCGCTCGGCCAGGGCATCGTGCGCGCCTCATTCAACTGCGATGCCACCTATGTGGTTCCCCTGCGCCATTTCCGCGACTTCGTGGCGCAGAATTTCGCGGCGCCCGGGTAGACGCGGCGCTTGCGGGCGCGTCGAAAACACAAACCGGGTCTGCGGATTGCCGGTTTTGCGTATAGAGTGAAATTCGGGCGCCTGGCGACGCCGCCCGCAAACACGAACGGAGGCCACACATGCCAAAAAAACGCTATGTCTTCATGTTGCTGGGGGCCCTGCTGTATGCGCCGGCCTCCTTTGCCCAGGTGAGCATAGGCATCGGACTGCCGCACCTGAGCATAGGCATCAACCTGCCGGTCTACCCGCGGCTGGTGGCCGTGCCTGGCTATCCGGTGTACTACGCGCCGGGGCTCAGCATCAATTACTTCTTCTACGACGGCATGTACTGGGTCTATCAGGACAACGACTGGTACGCCAGCAGTTGGTATGACGGCCCCTGGTATCTGGTGAACCCGGTCGACGTGCCGCTCTTCATCCTGCGCATCCCGGTACGCTATTACCGCAATCCGCCGCCCTACTTCCGTGGCTGGCGGGCGGATGCGCCACCGCGCTGGGGCGAGCACTGGGGTCCCCGGTGGCAAGAACAGCGCCGAGGCTGGGATAACTGGAATCGCCGCGCGGTGCCGGCGCGCGCGCCGCTACCCGCCTACCAGCAGCATTACCGGCAAGAGGGCTATCCACGGCAGGTCGAGCAGCAGCGCCAGATCGAGCGGCGCGACTACCGCTACCAGCCGCGCGATCCGCGCGTAAGGGAGCTCTACCAGGAGCGGGCGACGCAGAGGACGCGTGAAGAATCACGCGTGCGCCAGCAGCCCATGCAGCAGCCGCCAGGGCGCGGCAAGGCATACAGGGGTGCGCCCGGTGGGGGCCCGCAACCGCGCATGCAGGGGCCGCAGAACCGCGAGCAGCGCCCGCATGGTCCGGGCGATGGCCGCGGTCCCCAGCACGGCGGGCCAGGCCAGGAACGCGACCGCGAGCACGACGGACATTGAGGCGAGACGGCGGGGCGGCCTGCCCCGCCGTTTTTTCCATTTTTTTGTAAGGCGCCGTCTCCCCGGCCGACCAAGCCAGGCTTGCCTGCCCGCAACCCCTTGGGGTTGAGCCTATCAACAGCGGAGTCTATTTATGAAGAAGATAATATATCTAATTGTTTTTATGTTTGTTTCACTGACCGCCCATGCCGACGACGGCCTCAAGGTGATGGCCAGCAACTTCGATTTTCAGACCACTCAGGCGCGTCTGGAGCAGGCCATCAAGGCCAAGGATCTGACGGTGTTTGCCGTCATCGACCATGCCGCCGGCGCGCGCAAGGCGGGCCTGGCCCTGCATCCCACCACCGTCACCTTGTTCGGCAGTCCCAAGGCCGGCACGCCCTTCATGGCAGCGGCACCGCAGTCCGCCATCGATTTTCCCCTGCGCATGCTGGTCTGGCAGGGCGCCCAGGACAAGACCTACGTCGGCTATCGGCCGGTGGCGGACATCGCCAAGCGCTTCCACATCGCCGGCAAGGACGCTCTGGCGGCCAAGATCGATGGCCTGCAGCAGGCCCTGGCGCACGCCGCCACCGAATAGCCGCGCGCCCCGGTGAGAGGCGCGCCCTGCGTGTTTGCACTATGCTGCGCAGCATGGCCGCAGACCCAGGACAACTCGCGCAAACCTCCAGCCGCCTCAAGATCGCCGCCGTGGTGCTGGCGGCGGGCCAGGCGCAGCGCCTGGGTGGTCAGCCCAAGCCGCTGCTGCAGGTAGACGGCGTGCCGCTGATCCGCAGCCTGGCGCAGGCGCTGGGTGAAGCCGGCGTGGCGCAGACGGTGGTGGTGACCGGGCACCGAGCGGACGAGATCGAGGCCGCCCTGGCCGGCGCCCCGGCCCGCTGCGTGCACAATCCCGATTACGCCGATGGCCCGGGGACGTCGCTGCGCAGCGGACTGGCCGCCCTGCCCGCGGCCCTGGACGGCATCCTCGTCGCCCTTGCCGACCAGCCACTGCTGACCACGGCGGACATCGCGGCGCTGCTGGAGGCGTTTGCGCATCGCGGCGACGCCGACATCGTGCGCCCGCGCGCGCGCCAGCGCCTGGGCAATCCCATCGTCATGGCCGCCAGCCTGCGCGCGGCGGTGACGGCGGGCCCACCGCAGGCCGGCGCGCGCCACTGGATGGAACGCAACCCAGCGCGTGTGGCCTATCTGGACACCGTCTGCGAGCACTATTTCATCGACATCGACACCCCCGAGGACTTGCACCGGCTGCGCCAGCAGACTGGCCGCGAACTGCGCCTGCCCAACGAGGCGCGCCATGCTTAGCGCCGATCTGGAGGTGCTGCGCAGCGCGGCGGCCTGGCTGGACGCCGGCCATGGCGTGCTACTGGCCACGGTGGTGCGCACCTGGGGCTCGGCGCCGCGCCCGCCCGGCTCGCTCATGATCCTGCGCGACGACGGCCTGGTGGCCGGCTCGGTGTCGGGCGGCTGCGTGGAGGACGATCTCATCGGGCGCGTCCACGCCGGCCTGCTTGGGGGCGAGCGGCCGCAGCTGGTCACCTATGGCGCGACCGCCGAGGAAGCGCGCCGCTTCGCGCTGCCGTGCGGCGGCTCGCTGCAACTGGTCATCGAACCCCTGGCGCAGCACAGCGGCGTACACGCGCTGCTGGAGGCCATCGAAGCGCAGCGCAGCGTCGAGCGCTGTCTCGACCTGGCAACCGGCCGCGTCACGCTGCAGGCGGCCACGGTCCGCGACGGCCTGCAGTTCGACGGCCGCACCCTGCGCAGCGTGCACGGCCCCGGCTATCGCCTGCTCGTCATCGGCGCCGGCCAGCTGCCGCGCTACCTGGCGGCGATGGCGCGCATGCTCGATTACCGCATCACGGTATGCGACCCGCGCGAGGAATATCTGCAGGCCTGGCAGGCGCTGGAGGGCGTGACGCTCTCGAATGCCATGCCCGATGAGCTGGCGGCGGCCATGCAACTGGACCCGCGCAGCGCTGTGGTGGCCGCGACCCATGATCCGGCGCTGGACGACCTGGCGCTCATCCAGGCGCTGCGCAGCGACGCCTTCTACGTGGGGGCGCTGGGGTCGCGCCGCAACAACGCGCGGCGCCGCCAGCGCCTGCTGGAATTCGACCTGGACCCAACCCAGGTGGCGCGCCTGCGCGGGCCGGTGGGGCTCAACCTGGGGGCGGTGACGCCGGCTGAAATCGCCGTCGCCATCGTCGCGGAAATGACTGCGGCGCGGCGCGGCCTGCCCCCTAGCCAGGCGCTGGCCGACTGGGACGACTCGCCCGGAGACGCGCAACGCCCGGCCTGCGGCGCAGGCGAATGACACGGCAAAGTCCCTGCGCAACGAAAAACGCGGCTTTCTGGTATCATGCGCTCCGCAGCCTAGTTCCAGTCTCCCGGCTGCGCGCAACAAAGTCATCATCCCAACCCGCCTTCAGACTGGCGCTTAGCAAAGCGGCAGGCCGGTTCCCCAACGGAGTCTACATGTCCTTCTCCCAACTCGGCCTGGCCGGGGAAATCTTGCGTGCCGTGACCGAACGCGGCTACACCCAACCCACTCCCGTGCAGCAGCAGGCCATTCCGGCCGTGCTCGCGGGCGGCGATCTCATGGCCGGCGCCCAGACCGGCACCGGCAAGACCGCCGGCTTCGTGCTGCCCATCCTGCAGCGCCTCTCCCAGGCGCCGGCGGAAAAACCGGCGCGGCCCCGCGTGCGCGCCCTGATCCTCACCCCCACGCGCGAACTGTGCGCCCAGGTCGAGGAAAGCGTGCGCGCCTATGGCAAATACCTTCGCCTGCGCTCGCTGGCCCTGTTCGGCGGCGTCAACATCCGCCCCCAGATCACGCGCCTGCAACAAGGCGTCGACATCCTGGTGGCGACGCCGGGACGCCTGCTCGACCACGTGCAGCAGAAGACGGTGGATCTGTCGGCGGTCGAAATCCTGGTCCTGGACGAGGCCGACCGCATGCTCGACATGGGCTTCATCCGCGACATCAAGAAGATCCTCGCGCTGCTGCCCCAGGGCCGCCAGAACCTGCTGTTCTCGGCGACCTTCTCCAAGGAGATCCGCGACCTGGCCGACGGCCTGCTGCATGAGCCCGCCCTCATCGAAGTGGCCAAGCCCAATGCCGCCGCCGAACTGGTGGAGCAGCTCGTCTATCCCGTGGACCGCGAGCGCAAGCGCGAACTGCTGAGCCACTTGATCCGTGAAAACAACTGGTACCAGGTGCTGGTGTTCACCCGCACCAAGCACGGTGCCAACCGCCTGGCGGAGACCCTGGAAAGCTCCGGCATCCCTGCCCTCGCCTTCCATGGCAACAAGAGCCAGGGAGCGCGTACGCGCGCGCTCGCCGAATTCAAGACCGGCCGCCTACAGGTGCTGGTGGCGACCGACATCGCCGCGCGCGGCATCGACATCACGGAACTGCCCCATGTGGTGAACTACGAGTTGCCGCAGGTGCCGGAAGACTACGTGCACCGCATCGGCCGCACCGGCCGCGCCGGCAGCAGCGGCAGCGCCATCTCCCTGGTGTGCGTGGACGAGCACAGGCTCATGCGCGACATCGAGCGCCTGCTGGGGCGCGAAGTGCCACGCCAGATCGTGCCCGGCTTCGAGCCCGATCCCAAGGTCAAGCCCCAGCCCATCCAGCTGCGCAGCCCCGAGCATCAGGGGGCACGGCGCGGCGGCGACGCGCGGCAAGCGCCGCGGCGCAATGCGGGACAGCCGCAGGCGCCCCGCGGAAATGCCGCACCCAAGCGGACGCCGCGGGAAAAACCCGTCAACCTGGCCGGCGCCGATCCCCTGACCCATCCTGATGCCTGGAAGGGCCGCACCGTCCAGGAACTGGTCAAGCACGACCACCGCAAGCCCAACCCGCAGCGCGGCAACGGCAATCGTCCCGGCGAAGGCGGCGGCGCCCGCCGTCCGGCCAGCGC